>NZ_JBEZMR010000001.1:0-265207 GCF_040652795.1 Micromonospora sp. NPDC048170 | reverse complement strand
TTGTCCTTCCCTCCGGCACACCGCGGGTTTTGTTTTGTGGGGGGGGGGGGGGGGGCGCCGCCCCCCCCCCCCCCCCCCCCCGCGAATCAGGGGGATGAGCTGCACGGACCTCAGCCGTGCGTGGCGACCTTTTCGGTGGGAGGTGCGGCCCGATGTAGTTGTCACGAAACGGCCAGACACGGCGGCTCGTAGGCGTGCAGCGACGAATCGCTGCCTTCCCCGGTGTGCCACCGGCTGTGACACAGGCAACCTAACAACTGGTATGTCATCCGGTCAACTGTTAGATAGCGTGGCGCGTCGAGAGGGGGCTTGACCAGGAGTGATGGCCCTATCACTTGTTAGGTGGCTGATAGGCTTGCCGGGTTCGCCGCACGCCCGGCCAGAGAGAGGGATCGATGGTCAACCCAGTCCCGCTGAACCGATCCGACTCACTACACGTGCAAGTGGCCCGCAATATCCGAAATGACATCGAATCTGGCGCCCTGCGTGACGGGACAGTTCTGCCGTCCACGCGAGAACTGGCGGAGCAATGGGGCGTCAGCGTGTTCACGATTTCGGAGGCGATGAAGGTCCTTGCCAGTGAAGGGCTTATCGAAAGTAAGTCGAGATCGAAAAGAACCGTGCGCTCCGCGAACCAACGAATCGCTGATGAGGTCAGACTAAAAAGACCGAACGTGATTCTTGTTGGGGGGTACCCAGGAAGCGGCAAAACCGAACTAGGGCGAATCCTTGCAAGGGAAACCGGCTGGCCAATGCTGGATAAGGACACTCTAACTAGGCCGGTCGTAGAAGCTGCCCTAGAGTTCCTAGGTCACTCGCCTAATGATCGAGATTCGAGCGAGTACCTTAATCAAGTCAGGCCGCGCGAGTATGAAGCGCTGGCAGCGGCCATCCATGAAAACCTACTGTGCGGCAATAGCGTCATCGCAACAGCCCCCTTTATTCGCGAGTTCGGCGATGAGGCTTGGATTAGTCGAACTGAAGCTGCCTACGAAGATATGGGCGCAAAGACAGCGCTAATTTGGCTCTACTGCGACAAGGAGGTTATGCATACGTATGTCCGACGGCGCGGAGCCGCACGGGACGCCGCGAAACTAGCCAACTGGCCGCAGTACATCTCGGGAATAGATGTCAGTTTCCGGCCACCACGGCCGCATTATCTCGTAGACAACTGCGCCTCTGGCCGCCCTCTACAAGAACAGGCCAGGGATCTACTGGATAAGATCCTAGAGGGAGAGGAGCGGAGGTGATCGGGGTAATCCTGTACGGACCGCCGGCAGCGGGAAAAGACACCGTCACGTCCGCGCTTAGCGACCTTGACCCCCGGTTCACCCTCTTTCGCCGGCTAAAGGCTGGAGGTGGGCGGACAACAGGATACCGACTAACCAGCGCTGAACACCTTGCAGACCTGCGCGTCCGTAATGAGATTGTATGGGAGAATGCCAGATACGACTCCCTGTATGTAGTCGATCGGCCGGGGCTACTTCAAGCACTCCAAAGCGGTATGCCCGTCGTTCACCTCGGGCAGATAGCAGCGGTGACGGCGGTAAAGTCTGCGCTCACGCACGCCCGTTGGCTAGCCGTATCCCTCATTTGCTCACGACAAACCGCGATTCAAAGGATTAGGGAACGCGGAACAGGCGATGACGAGGCCCGAATTCGAGCATGGGACGAAACGGAACCACTTATAAGCGCGGATGTCGCACTAGACACGGATCGTCTAAGTCCGCGAGAATCGGCATCACTTATTGCCGCCGAAGTCAGCCGCCGATTGTTGACAGCGTAGATGCATCTCACATAGAGACGGGGCATCGAGACGGCAGCGTTTCCAACCGCCATCGATGCCCCGCTCTTTTGTTGCCTGAATACGCCATTCGTGCTGACTTCCCTTGATGAAAGTCACGCGCGGCGCACGGGCGACAGTCGATATTCTATTGACATGGGGAGATACTCTGATCAGGCGTCCGGCTACGAGGGAGAACATCACCCATGTCTACCGCCGTGCAGAGGGAAGACCTGGGGCAGCGCCTGAGGCTTCTGGTGCTCGACGTTCAGTCACGAATTCGGCACTGGCCGGCAACTCGCGCACTTGCGTGCGCTCGCGGGACAAACAGAAGCTTTCTCGATATCGCTTCTCGGTACGGTTCAAGCGTCGACGGTCCAGATGACTCCACTGTTATTGCAATTCGACGAATCGCAACCTATTCGGCATTTCATGACCATTGGATATTCAGGTACGTCCTGGCGGCCGTCGGTGCAAGCCTAGGAATCTTTGCGCTTATTGGGATTCCCCTACTGGCAACGTCCTTGCTGAGCCCACAACTTTCCGCCGGTGAAGTTGCAGGCGTTGGCGTCCTGGCATTTATTCTGTGGTTAGTCGCGACCGTCATTCTCGGCCTGCTGGCTTACATCCCTCCATTCTCGATCGCCCCACTACTCCGCCATATGGCGGAAATAGGGCTTGCAATCATCTTCACATGGTGGGCGCTTCGGGGAGCCGGTAATGAAATGTTGACATCCCTCATGGATCAGGGGAATTTAAAAGCAGACGAAAAAGCTCATGCGCTAGCGACGGCTCACAGCCTTGCAGTAAGCATCGCCCTATACGTCGGAGCGGCTACTACAACCGAAATGGTCTGGCGGCTATCTGGCTATAGGTCGCCTGCCGAACTGCTTAGCCGGCGAGTTTACGGCTATCTGCCACCTCCTTACATTATCGTAGAAGCATACTTGCATCTGATCTGGAACATTCATCGAAATCGAGCCGCCCTGAGGAAGAGAAGCGCCAAGAAGAGGGTGGTCATCGCGATGCGATTCCATAGGGCGGAAATGGTTCTCGACGTCGACCGGTGCATACGCAGTTACGGCGGCGGTAGAGGCGACCGGGACCTCTATCGCGCTAGAGCGAATATTTTTTGCTCGCGCCTTGAAGTGCATGAGCATGCGCTACTTGACGCAATGGCGCCGCGCGAAGCCGACGCCGTTTTGCGAGAAATGTTAAGTGACGTCGAGGAGCTGTGTTCCGGAAACTGGCCGGATGTCAGCGATCAGCCCCAGCCAAGCTTGAAGAACCGCGTAACTGCATTCACGCGCCGAGTTGTGCCGGCAATAGCCCTGGGGCTGCTAGGCTTGCTCTACCACAAACTGCCAATGGTCGATTCGGATGCTGCGGGCACAGGCGCCATTCAAGCCGCCCTCGTAACTGGGGCATTCGCCCTCCTGGTTGCATCGGATGCCAACGGTGAGGGCGGATTGACAAGCATTCTCAGGCGCCGAGGACGTGACCGGGGTGAAGCGTAAGCGTCCGAGGCACTGGAAAGCGTGCCGAGGCGCCCCGCGCCGTGTGCCTCCGGCGTGACTTCGCCAGCATGTCGCTCCGCAGGGTCATGCCAGAGCCGTGCCAGTTGAATTGGTTGCCGGCGGGAACAGGCGGGGACAGGCGGGGAGTCGAGAGGTGCGGGGCCTGCATCCCGTGTCTGCTGCCAGGCCAGGGCATCGGGTGTCGGCCGAGAGCCCCCCTGGCAGTGTGGGGGTCAGGGGTTCGAGTCCCCTCGGCTCCACCCTTACGAAACGCCCTGGTGAGAGACAGAATCTCGCACCAGGGCGTTCCTCGTTTTCGCCGCCCGCGCGGCTAGGACGCCGCCTCAGCCCCGCCGATCAGGTCGATGCAGAGGTGATTCGGCGGCCCCATGTGCATCACTGCGTCCGCGTCCTGCGAGACACGGTTGATCTCGTGATGCTGAAGGTATCCGGCGCTGCCGAGCAACGCTCGCGCCCCGGCGCAGACCTCCTGCGCAGCGGTCGTGGTGAACACCTTGACGGCGTACGCCTGCTCGGGCGTGAGATGCGGCGCTCGGGCGGCGAGGTCGCGGACGGCGGCGCGGGCGGCGTGGACCGAGACGGCCAGCCGCGCCAGGTGCCCTCGGGCGTCGTGGTCCTGGAGCAGGCCCCTGCTCCGGAAATGGTGGTGCACGAGCCGGTGCGCCGCCTGGGCGGTGCCCACGCTGACCGCGCCCAGCGTCAGGCCGAGTCGGTGCGGCAGTCCGATCGCGGTGGGAGTGTCCCGGCCCGTGCAGAGCAGGTCCGTCCCGGCGACCTCGGCGTCGTCGAACTGCACCATTCCCGTGCCTGATCCGCGCATCCCGATCATGGCCAGGGCCTCGGGCGACTGGCGGACTCCGGGCGCGTCGGCGGGGACGAGGTAGAGCGCCTGGTTGGTGCGGCCGTATCCCGCGTCGTCGCAGGCCGGCGTCTCGTCCGGCAACTGCGCCAGCACGATGAAGAAGTCGGCCACGGTGGAACTGGTGGAGAAGGTCTTGCCTCCGGTGACGCGCCAACTGCCGTCGCCCTGCCGCCTGGCGACCGTGCCGAGCGAGCGCTTGTCGGCCGACGCGCCGACCTCGCTCCACGCCGACGCGGCCAGCCAGTTGTCCCCGACGACACGGCCGAACCAGCGTCGCTTCTGCTCGGCGGTGCCGTAGGCGTCGATCCGCGACACGACGGCGCAGTGCAGGTAGAGCATGATGGCCACGGACGGATTGACGGTCGCCAGTTCCTCGACGACGGCGTTGACGGCCGGCACGTCGTATCCCCAGCCGCCGTACTGCCGAGGGACGTTCATCGCGAACAGCCCGCATTCGCGCAGGGCCTTGTGCGCGTCGGAGCTGACGTTGCCGTGGACGTGGCATTCCCGGGCCGCCTCGCGCAGCACGTCGCCGAGTTGGTCGCTGAGGGTGAAAAGCTGGTCGGGCATGAGCTCCTGCCTCTCCTTCGGCTGCTAGCGGACTTCGAGGTGGTACGTCCGCAGCCATCGGTCGACCTCGAGAAGAGGCTGGATCAGATGGGCGGTGTTGACGTGCGTCATGGTGGCCCGTTCGCCCTCGGCGAGGGCCCGCACCCGCCGGGCGTCGAGCAGGGGGGCCAGCGGTGAGGTGGGGTCGTCGAGCAGTGCCAGCACCCCGTCACACACCTGTTGGTCATGGTCGGCGGCCCGCAGCGCGGGATAGGCGTTCTTGGGTCGGTACAGGATCGATTCCGGTAGCAGGTCCGCCACCGCCATGCGCAGCAGGCTCTTCTCCCGCCCGTCCACCGTCTTCATGGTCCAGGGGATGTTCCAGACGTACTCCAGCAGCTCGTGGTCGCAGAAGGGCACCCGGACCTCCATGCCGACGGCCATGCTCATCCGGTCCTTGCGGTCGAGCAGGGCGGTCAGCGGGCCGTGCAGGCTGAAGAAGAGCACCTCCCGCATCCGCGCGTCGATGCCGGTCTCCCCGTCCAGCCTGGGCACCTGCGCCCGGATCGTGCGGTACCGGTCGTGCTCGTTGTCGGCCGGCCTGAGCCGGGCACGCACGTCGGGCGCCAGGCAGTCGGCGAGCCGGGGGGCGTCACCCAGCCACGGGAACCGGTCGCGCCACACCACGTCCGGGTCGTGGAACCACGGGTACCCGCCGAACAGTTCGTCCGCGGCCTCACCGGACAGACCGACGGTGACCCGCTGCCGCATGGCCTTGAACAGCAGGTACATCGAGGTGTCGAAGTGACCGTACGAGGGGAGGTCCCGGGCACGCAGCGCCGCCGGCCGCGCGGCGAGCACGTCGACCGGATCGAGTTCGACGTCCGTGTGCCGGGTGCCCAGGTGACCGGCCGCCAGGGCGGCGTAGGGCGCGTCCCGCTCGGGCCGCAACGCGGTGGGCCGGAAGTCCTGGTCCTCGCCCTTGAACCCGACGGCGTACGTGGTCAGCGGCCCACCGCCGGTGTGGCGCAGGTGGCCGGCCGCCAGGGCGGTGATCGCGCTGGAGTCCAGGCCCCCGGAGAGCAGGGTGGCTACCGGTACGTCCGCGCCCAACTGCTGTTGCACCACCTCGGTGAGGATGGCCCGCACCGTGTCGACGGTGGTGGGCAGGTCGTCGCTGTGCTCACCGCTGGTCAGCCGCCAGTACGGCCACTCGGTCGTCCCGGAGCGACCGACCCGCAGGACGTGCCCCGGCTTGACGAGGTGCATACCGCGGAACGGCGTCTCACCGGGCAGCGCCCAGCGGCCGTCGAGCAGGATGGGCAGGGCGGATTCGTCCACCTCCGGGGCGAAGCCGGGGTTCGCCAGGATGCCCTTGGGCTCGGAGGCGAACAGGACGCCGGACGGCCTCGGCGCGTAGTACAACGGCTTGACCCCGAGCCGGTCGCGGACCAGCAGCAACTCCTCCCGGCTGGAGTCCCACAGGGCGAAGGCGAACATGCCCCGCAGCCGTGGCACGGAGTCGGCGCCCCATTCCAGGTAGGCGCGCAGCACCACCTCGGTGTCGGAGCGGGTGCGGAAGCGGTGGCCCCGGGCGACGAGTTCGGCGCGCAAATCCCGATAGTTGTAGACCTCGCCCGTGTAGATCAGCACGACCGGCTGCTGCCGGGGCCCGACGTGGGCAACCATGGGCTGCCGGCCACCGTCGAGGTCGATCACCGCGAGCCGGCGGTGGCACAGTCCCACGTGACCCTGCACCCAGGTGCCGTCGTCGTCAGGTCCCCGGTCGCGCATCGTCTCCGACATCGCGTCGAGCACCGGTCGTTCCCGCGCCAGGTCTCGGGAGAAGTCCAGCCAGCCGGCGATTCCGCACATGGGTCCCTGCTCCTCAGCTCCGTTGGGTGGTAGCCAGTTCCGCGGCGACGTGTTCCAGGTGGTGCGGGCTGCCGGCGAAGATCCCGTCGCGCCGTGGAAAGGCCACGACGGCGTCGGTGAAGCCCAACTCGGCGCAGCGCCCGAGCACGTCCACCAGCCGTGCCGCCGACTCGGCGACGCGGGGCAGGCTCCTGCTGACGTAGACCAGCCTGCGGAGATCGCCGAACGGCCGACCCCGGTGGTGACACGCGATCCGCAGGTCGTCGACCTGGCGGGCCAGGTCGGCGAACACCGCCTCCTCGGCGTTGCTCTCCGTCCTGTCGGGCGGCCCGTTGCAGACCCAGACGTCCGCGTGCTCGGCGGCCAGTCGCATGCCGCGTGGGCCGCGAGCGGCGACGGCGAACGGCACCCTCGGCCGCTGGAGGCAGCCCGGCACCATCCGTACGTCGTCGGCCTCGTAGAACGCCCCCCGGTGGGTGCTGACCGGGCTGCGTAGCAGTAGATCGGTGAGTCGTACGAACTCCTCGAAGCGGGCCGCCCGCTCCCGGGCGTCCAGCCGCTGCCCGCCCAGGGCCTCGCTGTCCGGTCCGGGCGCCCCGCTGCCGAGGCCGAGGAGCAACCGGCCTCCGCTGAGGTGGTCGATGGACATGGCGCTCTTGGCCAGCAGCACCGGATGACGGAAGTTCGGTGTGCAGACGAGGGTGCCGAGCCCGATCCGGTCGGTCCGCACCGCGGCAGCGGCCAGCGTGGTCATCGTGTCGAACCAGGGCTGGTCGCGCAGGGTCCGCCAGGAGAGGTGGTCGAAGGTCCAGGCGTGCCGGAAGCCGACGTCCTCGATGTGTCGCCAGACGTCCGCGCCGCGCGGCCCCGGGTGCTCGGGCATGACCAGTGCGCCGAGCGCGATGTCCAGGTGCTCCATGTCAGGACTCCGCCACCAGGCAACTGCTCACCGCGCCCTGGCTGATGCTGATCACACCCGGCTCTCCGTGCGTGACGAACTTGGCGTGGCAGCCCGAGGCCGAGCCGCCGATGCAGAAGGGGCTGACGACCGCGTCGGCCCGGACGCGCGTGACCTGTCCGTCGGGGCCTATCACCTCGACCGGGTACGGCACCGAGGACACCACCTGCTGCGCCACGTGGTCCCCGCTGGCGCACGCCCGCTCGACGAGCCTTCGCCAGTCGGCCGGCGCGGTCCTGGCGCCGAACGTGACCTGCCTGCCGGCGTCCCCCGTCGCGTGCTTGATGACCATCTGGTGCTGCTGCTCGGCCAGCAGCCGAGGCAGGTCGTGGTGCCGGCCGGCCCAGAGCACCTTCCGCTCGCCGAGCACCCGGCTCCACGGCACGTACCGGTCGACCAGCTCGCGCTGCCGCGCGTCCATCCAGTCCATGCCCTCCGACAGGAGCGCCAGCAGCTTCTTCGAGTGCAGGAACCAGGCGCTCTGCGAGGGGACCAGCCGCATGCCGGCCCGTACCGCCTGCCACACCGGGGACAGGTCGAAGCCTTCGGCCCGCCCGTCGGCGGCCGTGAAGTCGAAGACCGCCACCCGCCGGGCGAGGCCCGGCCGGGCCGACAGGTCGGCGAACTCGACCTGCTCGGCGTGCACCCCGTGCCGCCGGAGCAGGGCCGTCTTGCGCAGGTAGTAGCGGCGCGACACGTCCGATCCCCACATCCGGCGAGTGCCGACGAACAGCAGCTCCGGTGGGACCTCCAGCTCCGCGCAGACCCGGCGGACCAGGCCGGCGAAGCCCGGAAAAGGATCGACCGCGACGTACGCCGGCCGCCCGGCCGCCTCACGCACCCGCTGCCAGGTCTCCAGAAGGGCGTGGAAGTCGAGCAGCCCCTCGAAGGTGCCGCTCACGTTGAACTCGACGAACATCGGCCCCTGCGGACCGACCACCACGTCGGCGCGCGCCATGTCGGCCCAGTGCCGTTGCTCGAAGTCCTCGTCGTCGCCGAAGACCGGGCAGTCCTGGTCGGTGACGCTGAGGACCCGGGCCCGGGCGGCCCGATCCGGCCCGACCTCGTGGGCAGCCCGGGCGAGCAGCCGCAGCAGGCTCTCGGTCGCCTGCAACAACTCCCGGTAGGCGCCCTGGGTGACCACGATCGGCCGCAACGCGACCGGCGCGTGCTCCAACGCCAGGCCGGCGAACTCGCGTCGGTAGGCGGCCACGATCGCATCCGGCGGCAGCCCGACGTCGGGCTCCTGCCGGACGCCGCCGAACCAGCCCCGGCCGGCTGCGGACTCCGTCACGGCGTCAACTCCTTGTCGAGGAGGTCATCAAGGTCGACCAGGCGGGTACTCCGTACGTTCGCGCAGGTGTGGGGGATGTCCAGCCGAGCCGGCCGGTGGGCGTCGTGGAAGTAGACGGCGCGGAGGGTGCCGTCGCCGAGGTCCTCCAGGACGGGGTTGGCCACCAGGAAGTCCCGGACCTCGGCGGTGTCCCGGCGTACGTGCCACCAGAGGGCGAGGTTGGCCCGATGGTCCGGCGGCGGAACCAGGTGTGGCGTCAGGCGCCGCTTGTACCCGTACAGGCCGTTGCCCAGCCACGCCTCCAGCCCGCTGAAGTCGACGTGCTGCACACCGTGGCGTTCCGCCCAGTCGAGGATCAGGTAGGACATCACGCGCAGCAGCCCTTCGGCGTGCAGCTCGGCCGAGCCGTCGAGCACGCCGCCGAGGCGCGGGGTCAGCGCGGTCCGGCCCCCCTGGGACCAGTGGGCCAGGGCACCGGCCAGGCGCGACTCGCCGTCCGTGACGATCATCAGCAGCCCGGGCCGGAACAGGCATTCGTAGGCGCGTACCCGGCTTTCGCTGCGGGCCCGTTCGCCGTGCCGGTTCCGCATCGTGGGTAGGTGGATCCGGTCGTAGAAGAAGTCGAAGTCGGTGCGGTCCGCGGCGACCTCGATGCGTAGCTTCCGCCGCCGGATCCGGGTCTCGCACCACTGCCGCTCCCCGGTGGACATCCGCCGGCGCCAGGCCGGGTCCGCCGCCACCACGGCGTGCAGCCGGTACGGCAGGACCAGCGCGGACCGGGTGGGCAGCGCGGCCACCTGCGCCGCGGTGCCGGTCACGGCGACGAGGTCGGCGTCGGGCAACCGGTGCCGGCCGAACACCTCCCGGGCGGTGACCTGCGCGCACACGTGTCCAGCCGTTCCGACGCCGGTGCGCTCCCGTTGCCGGTCCAGCATCTGGAGGATCTTCACCATGCCGTCCGGGACTCCGGCGTACCCCAGGCTCGGCCCGCCCCCCGCGGGCCGGGACACGACGGAGACCAGCCGCCTGACCCGGGTGTCGACCACGGTGCGGGCGACGACCGGTAAAGGCTTCCCGCTGTGGTCCCAGGCGAACGAGACGCGGGCGCCGTAACGCCGCCAGGCGGCGCTCATGCCTGCGCTCCGGTCGGCACGAGGTCCGGCCGGGAGCGCAGCGGGTGGCGCAGTGCCCAGGCGACCACCCGTCCCATCGGCAGTCCCGCGAGCACGAACAACCCGGCCAGCGCGAACCAGCCGGGCGTGCCCCAGCCGACGACCAGGGCCGACATCACCACCGGCGCGACCATCTCGGCGACGGTGAAGCCGGAGTTGAACACCCCCTGGTACTCGCCGTGCGCCTCCTGCGGGGTCAGGCCGACCGCCACGCCCCAACTGCTCGCGACGAACAGCAGTTCACCCACGGTGTGCACCAGGGCGGCCAGGATGAGCACCAGCAGGACGGGGGTCCCGGAGCGGCCGGCGGTGCTGGCGAACAGCAGGCAGGCCGCCACCAGGGGGAGAACGGAGAGCATCGCGCTGCGGCCGGCACCGGACACCGTGTTGCTGGCCGCGCTGGCCCGCTTCTGGAAGGCCATGATGCCGATGGTGTTGAGCGCGAGCATCACCCCCACCGTCCAGGCGGGCGCGGTGGTGTGGCTGACCACCCACAGCGGTACGCCGACCGCGAGCACCCCCCAGTTCAGCGCCAGCACCCCGAACAGCAGGGTGGCCAGCAGGAACGGGCGGTCCCGGACGACCATCGCGCGCCGCTTCTGGCCGCGCTCGCGCAGCGACGGCACGGCGGGCAGGCGGCGGATCACCAGCATGGAGCAGAGGGTGAACCCGCCGTACAGGAAGAGCAGGGCCAGGAACGCCGGGCGGGTGCTGAAGAACAGCACCAGGGTCCCGACACCCGCGCCCAGCGAGGCGCCGCCGCTCTGCACCACCCGCAACGAGGACAGGTGTCGCAGCCGCTCGTGCTCCTCGGTCAGCCCGCAGACCAACGCGATCCGCAGCGGTGGCACGCTGCGTTCGGCCAGCACGAGGAAACAGCTGACGGCCACGAACGACCAGAACCCGGTGACGAGCGCGAAGCTGAGCACCGCGAGACCCTGCGTGGCCACCAGCAGCAGGAGCATGGGCTTGACGCCGATGCGATCCGCGAGATAGCCCAGCGGCGCGCTCACCGTCAGCCCCACGACGCCGGCGATGGTCACACCGGTGCCGAACTCCCAGGTGGACAGGCCGATGGAGGTGACCGCGAAAATGGTCCAGCAGACGAACCAGCCGCCGCTACCCGTCGCCGTCAGGAACGTGGCCAGGTAGAGCCAGCGCAGCGGGCCCGCATCGAGGCGCGGAAACTTCACCTGGGGCCAACCGTGACGGCGTGCTCGGCGACGGCGGCGAGAGCGGCCACGTCGTCGACCGGGACGAGGCCGCCCTCCGGGATGGGACGGTAGTCGGTCGAGTCGTAGCTGCCGCTGCCGTGGACGAGGATGTCGTCCTCGGCGACCAGGCCCCGGTCGATGGCGTTGAGCATGCCGGTGACCGCGATCGCCAGTGACCACTCGCGAAGCTGCCGTGGGTCGGCGGGCAGTTCGGTGCCGGCCGGACCGAGCAGGGCCCGCAGCTCGCCGTACCGTTCGAGGCACTCGTGCAGGGACACCACGATTCCGCCACCACCGCGTTGGCGGATCAGCTGGTGCATCTGCGCGGAGGTCGCGGGACGGCGGGTGTAGAAGGTCGGGTCGAGAATCTCGTCGACCGCGTACGTGCGCTGCGGGAAGTGCGGGTCGGCGTCCTGCCGGTACAGGCCCTGCACCGGATCGTACTGGTACGCCGGCAGCAGGTCCCGGGAGGCGTCGCCGAACCGCAGGCCCAACACCATGTCGGGGGTGCCGAGGTGCTGCACCAGGAAGTAGTGGGCGGAGGCGGGATCGACCTGCCCGTCCCGGGCCAGTTGCTCGATCCCGAGGTTGTGCCCGAGCAGCCCGAAGGCGCTGGAGACGGCGTGCACGTGCAGTCGCGCCGCCCCCGGCTCGACGGGCAGGAACTCCCGTTCGGCGTGGGCGCGTACCACGTCGGCGGCCTTGTAGTTCTCGATGTCCATGGTGTGCCAGAGGCGGACCCCGTGGCGTTGCCAGAGCTGCTCGGTCTGGCCCTCTACCAACTGTCGGGCCAGCAGCTTCACGTCGCCCGGCTCACCGCCGCCGTAGGTGACGAGCGGGTTGCGGCGGGCCAGGTCGCCGTCCTCGCTCAACGGCGAGGACCACAGCTTCGGCCGGGACGACAGCGGCACCACCGACAGGATCTGCAACTGCTCGGGGGTGACCAGGTCGCACTCGATCGCCCAGAGCACCGCGTCCCGTAGCGCGGTCGCCTTGTTCGCCGAGGACGGAGTCACGATCATCACGCGCTCGCCGGTCTGCCAGATGTGTTGCACGGCGCGGGCCACGATCACCAGGGACGGGTAGGTCTTCGTGGTGCGGGTGCGCGGGTTGCGCATGAGGTCGAGCAGGGTCAGCCGCTTGCCGCGGTACTCACCGAGGGCGTGGAAGGCCACATCCGACGGGGCGAAGAAGGCGTCCAGCCGTTCGTCGTCGGGCAGGCCGGACACCGGGACGAACGTCTGCCCGCCGAGGCCGACGTCGCGCAGCCGCAGATCCTCCAGCGCCTGCCGGACGTGCCGGCCGTAGCGGCTCAGCGTGTTCCGCACGACGGTGGGGGCGAGCCGTTCGGTCAACGCGTGGGCCATCTCAGTTCACCGTCCCCGGGGCGCTCTCCACCAGGTCGCCGCGCCGGGTCCCGGTGCCCCACGGCTCGGCCGGGTCGTGGCCGGCACCGGCGATGCGGTTGTGCTCGTCCACGAAGACGACCCGCGGTTCCAGCTTCGCGGCCTCGTCGTCGTGGGCCGTGGCGTAGCTGATGATGATGACGAGGTCGCCGGGCGCGACCAGCCGGGCCGCCGCGCCGTTGATGCCGATCACGCCGCTGTCGGCCGGCCCGGCGATGACGTACGTGGTCAGCCGCGCGCCGGTGTTGACGTCGACCACGTCGACCTGCTCACCCGGCAGCAGGTCGGCCGCCTTCATCAGATCCTGACTGATCGTGATGGAGCCGACGTAGTGGAGGTTCGCCTGGGTGACCGTGGCGCGATGGATCTTGGATTTCAGCATCGTACGGAACATGGAACACCTCTGTGTGGTGGCGTCGCTACGGATGATGGTCAGGCAGGCACGCGGAGCAGGGAGGCGTGGAGCGCCTGCCGGTCGGTCTTGCCGGTGGAGGTCCTGGGCAACTCGTCGAACAGCTCCAGCCGGTCGGGGACCATGTACCTGGGCAGGCGCTCCCGGCAGAGAGCGGCGATGGTGGCGGGTTCGAGTTCGCCGTCGGGGACCACACAGGCCCACAGGCGGTTGGTCACCTCCTCGTCGGCGACCGGCACGACGGCACACTCGGCGACCGCCGGGTGGGACCGGATGACCGCCTCGATCTCGCCGAGTTCGATCCGGTGGCCCCGGCTCTTCACCTGGTGGTCCCGGCGCCCGATGAAGTGGTGTTCCCCGCCCGTGCCCAGGCGCACCAGATCCCCCGTGCGGTACGCGGTCGGCCAGGCGCCCGGCGCCGGCGAGGTGACCAGGGCGCTGGCGGTGGACTCCGGATCGTTCCAGTAGCCGCGCATCACGGTCGGGCCGGCCACCAGCAGCTCACCTGCCTGGCCCACGTCGACCAGGCCGCCGTCGTCGGACACGACGAAGGTCTCGACCCCGTCGACGGCGCGGCCGATCGGGATCGGCTCGTCGTCCTGCGGCGCCTGCCGCACCTCGTGCCAGGTGCAGACGTTGGTCTCGGTCGGCCCGTACAGGTTGACGAACCGTGCCCCCGGCGCCACCCACATCAGCCTGCGCAGCGTCGCCGGCGGCATGACCTCGCCGGCGAACAGCACCAGCCGCAGGTCGGGGAAGCAGCCCGCGGTGAGCTGGCCCCGCCGCACCATCATGGTCAGCACCGACGGCACCGAGTACCAGACCGTCAGCCGCCGGCGTTGGATGAACTCCACCAACTCCGGCAGGAACACCGAGGCGCGCTTCGGGACGAGGACCAGCGTCGCGGCGCCGGCGGCCGTGGCGAAGAGGTCGAAGACCGACAGGTCGAAGTGCAGCGGCGCGTGGCTCGACACCCGGTCCGTCGGGGCCAGCCCGAACTCCCGCACCGCCCACTCGACGAAGGCGAGGCCGTTGCCGTGGCTGAGGGCGACGCCCTTGGGGGTGCCGGTAGACCCGGAGGTGTAGAGCAGATAGGCCAACCGGTCCCGGTCGCCGCGCGCGTCGGCCTCCGGCGGCGCGGCGGATGTCCCGGCGCGCTCGGCGGTGCCGTCCAGGTTGATCACGAAACGCAGATCCGGCAGGCCGGTGTGGAACGGTTCGCGCGCCGAGGCCTGCCTGCCGCCGGTGAGTAGCGCGCTCATGGCCGAGTCCGCGGCGATCACCCGGAGCCGGCGGGCGGGCGCGTCCGGATCCAGGGGCACGTACGCGGCACCTGCCTTGAGCGCGCCGTAGATCCCGGCCACGGCTTCGGCCGACTTGTCGAGGTGCACACCGACCCGGTCCCCGGCGCGGACCCCGCCCTGGCGTAGCTGCCGGGCGAGGTGGTTGGACCACTCGTCCAGCTCGCGGTAGGTGAAGGTGCGGTCTCCGTCGATCAGCGCCGGATGGTCCGGGTGTGTCGCGGCGGCGCGCGTCAGCAGTTCGTGCAGCAGGACACTCATCGGCTGCTCTGCGGCGACGCCGTGCCGAGTCGGTCGAGGACGAACGCCTCGATCGCGGTCAGCGTCTCGAAGTTGCTGGCGACGATGTCCTCCTCGTCGACCCGGATCCGGTAGTGGCTCTGCACGAAGTGCGCCATCTCCAGCAGGTTGAGTGAGTCCAGTACGCCTTCGTCGACCAGGGAGAACTCGTCGGAGAGCTGCTCCGCCGAGCCCGGCCACTCGAGGTCGTCGAGGATGAAGCGGCGGATCGTGTCCTTGACGTCGCTGGGCATGGTGGGTCCTTTCGGGGGCGAGCGTGACTTGCGGGAGGACGGTCAGCTCAGACCGAGCTGGCGGGCGGCGAGGTTGCGCTGCACCTCACTCGTGCCGGAATACAGGCGGCTGGCGACGGAGTCACGGAGGTCGCGCTCCAGTTCGTACTCGGTCATGAAGCCGTAGCCGCCGTGCACCTGGATCGCGTCGAGCCCGGACTGCACGAAGTTCTCACTCACGGACAGTTTGGCGAGGGCGGCTTCCAGGCCGGCGGGCTGGCCCCGGTCGATCGACCAGCCGAGCCGGTAGAGCAGGAGCCGCGAGGCGTCCAGTCGTAGCCGCATGTCCACGAGGCGATGCGAGACGGCCTGGAAGCTCCCGATCGGCTTGCCGAACTGTCGCCGGGTCCTGGCGTGCTCGACGCAGCGCTCGAGGTCGCGACGCATCGTGCCGAGCGCGGCGGCCAGGATGAAGCTGCGTTCCCGCTCCATCGTCCAGTTGAACACCGCGCTGCCGCCGCCCTCCGGCCCCAGCCGGCAGGACGCCGGCACCGCGCAGCCGTCGAGGTGGACGTCGGCCATGGGTGACGTCCGCAGGCCCATCTTGTCGGTCGGCTCGCCGACGGTGAGCCCGGGTGTGTCGCTGTCGACGAGGAAGGCGTTGACGCCGGCGAAGCCGCGCCGGCGGTCGGTGGTGGCGAAGACCAGGAAGACGTCGGCCACCGGGGCGTTGGTGATGAAGGTCTTGGACCCGTTGACGAGATAGCGGTCGCCGTCGCGGACGGCGGTGGTGGTCAGGGCGTACGCATCAGATCCCGACCCGGGCTCGGACATGCCGTGCGCCGCGATCATCTCACCGGCGCACATCGCCGGCAGATAGCGTCGTCGCTGTTCCTCGGTGCCGAACCGCAGGATCGGCGACGCGCCCGCCCACAGGTGCGCGTTCAACGAGAAGATCAAGCCGTTGTCGCGGCAGCCGTATCCCAACGCTTCCAGGGCGACCATCGTGGTCACCGCGTCTGCCTGCGAACCGCCGTAAGCCTCGGGAATGGGCAGTCCCACCAGCCCGATTTTAGCGCACTCGCGCCAGTTTTCGCGGGCGAAGACACCGGCCTTGTCGTTGTCGACGAGATTGTCGTTGAGCCTGGCCTGAGCGAACTGTTCGATGCTCTCGCGTAGCGCGGTCTGTTCTTCGGTGAGGCCGAAGTCCATGATGCTGTTCCCCTTCTCGATGCCTGCTCTCGTGGCGTCAGAAGGAGAACTTCTGCTTCGCTCTCACCAGGTTGTCGACCAGGAACTGGCACTCGTCGGTGGTGTGCCGGCTGGAGACGCCGATGCGGAGACGACCGGAGCCCACCGGGACGTGCGGGTACGTGAAGGTGGACACCATGATCCCGTTGTCCATCAGCCAGTTGACCACGTCCACGGTCCGGTCCTCGTCGCCGATCACCACCGGAACGATGTGGCTCCTGGTGTTGAGCAGGTTGAACCCGGCCTCCCGGAGGCGCCGCGTGACGAACGCGGTGTTCTCCGCCAGCCGCTCCCGCAACTGCTCGCCCTGCGTCTCCAACGCCTGTAGCGACGCCAGGGTCGCCCCGGCCACCGCCGGTGCGGAGCCGCGCGAGCTGGTGTAGGTCGGCGCCATGTAGCGCAGTTCGCGCTCGTGCTCCTCGCTGGTCAGGATGAACCCGCCGATGCTGCCCATGCCCTTGCTCATCGTGCCGACGACCATGTCGATCCGGTCCAGGACACCGAAGATGTCGGCCGCACCGAGCCCGTTGGGGCCGACGACGCCGAAGGAGTGGGCCTCGTCCACCACGACCTTCGCGTCGTACCGCTCGGCGAGTGCGACGATCTCGTCCAGTGGCGCGTAGTCACCGTCGGCGCTGTATAGGCCGTCCACCATGATGACCCGGCGCCGGCGGTCCGACGACTCACGCAGGATCGCCTCCAGCCGCCGCATGCTGTTGTGCGGAAAGGTCCGCAGCCGGGCGCCGGAGAGCTGACTGCCCATGAAGAGGCAGACGTGGGAGAGCCGGTCGCTGATCACCACGTCGTCCTCGTTGGCCAGGGTGGAGATCGCCGCGATGGACGCCGTCATCCCCGACGGGAACATGATGGCGGCCGGCATCCCGGTCAGCGACTGCAGGCGGGTCTCGATGTCACGGTGCAGGCGGGTGTGTCCGCAGGTGAGCTGGGCCGCGTAGGTGTTGGTGCCGAACCGGTGGATCGCATCCACCGCCGCGGCTTTCAGGGCCGGCTCCTGCGACAAACCCAGGTAGTCGCACGAACCGAACATGAGCAGGCTGTCGTGCATGTTTGTGCTGACCGAGTTTTCGTGATTCGACTCGATGACCGGGAAGTAGGGAGAACGCTTCTCCCGTTCCCAACGCAGATAGGTGTCGTGCAGGGCGGCAGGGTTGGTCTTAAGCGCCACGAAATCTCCCCGTGTGCATGATATGCCGACAGAGCCGATGCCCCGGATCTATGTGGACTAAAGGTTTCTACCGTCGCCCGCGGGGGCATGTCAACCCTCGGTGACGGCCTCGGCAACCTATCGTCACATCTCCTGGTCGTGATAGGCTGACCCGGCCTCAGGCAAAGGCCGAGGTCAATGGCTCCGGCGACCCCCGCAGCGGTGGTCGTGCAGCCTCGCCACTCCTGGGGAGGGCTTGCGACCATAACTGTCGCCGTATGAACAGCAGTTTCAGGAATCGTGCGACCTGCTGCATGTCCGCATCGGCCGTCACAATTTAATATTCCTTCGTCGCGATTCCACGGCGAATCCACCTGCGCATCCTGCGGGACCACACCGGCCCGTGGGGCCGGATGCGCCGGGCACCGTCGCGTGCCTGCCGGTGGCGTCACCGATCTCCCCGACGCGGGGGAGTCGGCGCGGGGCGTGGCCGGGGCAGAATGGGCGGGTGAAGCCCCGCGTCCTCGCCCCGCTGGTGACCGGCAGCACCTGGCGGCGCGGCGTGTTCCTGCTGCTCGGCGGGGTGCTCGCACTGCCGTACGTGCTGCTGGCGGCGGCCTTCGCCCAGATGCTGACCCAGTCGGAAGTCCCCCGGCCGCTGGTGCTGGCGCTGCTCGGAGTCGCGGCGACCATCGCGGCGGTCCCGGTCTTCCTCGACGGCCCCCGGGCGTTGGAGATCGCCGCCGCGCGGGCCCTGCTCGGCGTCGACCTGCCGGACCCGGCCCCCGGGCACGTCGCCGACCGGGAGACCCGGCTGCGCTCGGCGCTCTGGATCGGGCTGCACCTGTTCAGCGGTGGGCTGGTGGTGGCCGCCCTGTTCAGCGCGGTGCCGATGGCGCTGGCCTTCATCGGGCAGCAGTTCGGGCTCGACACCGGGATGACCGACGGGGGCCGGTTCGGGCCGTTCGACGGGCGGGACACCGGCTGGCTGACCCTCACCGGGCTCGTCGTACTGGTGGCGCTCGGCTACGCCGTGGCCGGGCTGGGCGCGCTGGCGGTGTCGATGGCCCCGGCGCTGCTCGGCCCGGCCCAGGCGGAACGGATCGCGGCCCTGGAGGCGCGAACCGCCCGGCTCGCCGAGCGCAACCGGCTGGCCCGGGAACTGCACGACTCGGTGGGCCACGCCCTCACCGTCGCCACCCTCCAGGCCGGGGCGGCCCGCGAACTGCTCGACCGGGACCCGGAGTTCGTCCGGCGCGCGCTGGGCGCGATCGAGGAGGCCGGGCGGACCGCCATGGACGACCTGGACCATGTGCTGGGGCTGCTGCGCGAGCCCGACAGCCGGCGGGTCGCGCCCGCGCCGCAGCGTACGCTCGCCGACCTGGACCGGCTGGTGGCCGACACCCGCGCGGCCGGCCTGCCGGTCGACGCCCGGCGCACCGGCGACCCGGCCGACCTGCCCGCGGCGGTCTCCCGGGAGGGCTACCGGATCGTCCAGGAGGGGCTGACCAACGCTGCCCGGTACGGTCGGGGACCGGTCACGCTGCGCCTCGACGTGCACGCCGACGCCCTGGAGCTGGAACTGGACAACGCGGTGAACCGGGGGCGCCGCGCCGACCCGGGCCGGGGCGGCCGGGGCCTGGACGGGGTGCGGGAGCGGGTGCTGCTGCTCGGCGGCCGGCTGGCCGTCGGGCCGGACGGCGACCGCTGGCGCATCCGGGCGCGGCTGCCGTTCGAGGGGCCCCGATGACCGAAAACGCGACGCCGACCACCGGCGTGCTGATCGTCGACGACGACGAGCTGATCCGCGTCGGGCTGCGGGCGATCCTCGACGCCCAACCCGACCTGCGGGTGCTCGGCGAGGCCACCGACGGCGCGGAGGTGCCGCCGCTGGTCGCCCGGCTCCGCCCCCGGGTGGTCCTGATGGACGTGCGGATGCCCGGCATCGACGGCATCCAGGCCACCCGGCGGCTGCTCGCCACCTCCGCCGACCCGCCCCGGGTGCTGGTGGTGACCACGTTCGCCAACGACGAGTACGTCTACGACGCGCTCCGCGCCGGTGCCAGCGGGTTCCTGCTCAAGCGGGCCCGGCCGGCCGAGGTGGTGGAAGCGGTCCGGGTGGTCGCGCGGGGGGAGTCGCTGCTCTTCCCCGCCGCCATCCGCCGCCTCGCCGGGGCCTACGGGGGACGGGGCGCCGACCGGCTGGTGGCCGCCCGGCTCACCGAACGGGAGGCCGAGGTGCTGCGGCTGATGACCACCGGGCTGTCCAACCCGGAGATCGCCGTACACCTGGTGGTCGGGGTGGAGACGGTGAAGACCCACGTCGGCAACGTGCTGGCGAAGCTCGGCGTCCGCGACCGCACCCAGGCGGTGATCGCCGCGTACGAGTCGGGGTTCGTCACCCCGTCGGGCTGAGGCGTTCCCTCCTGAGGGGGAGGCGGTTCACCGCCGTACGGGAGGGCGGGCGGGGCCTGCCGGCCGAGGCTGGGAAGCATGACGACGACCACCTTTCCCACCCGTCGCCCGGCCCCGAGCCGGCTGGACCGGCTCGCCCCGCTGGCCGCCGGCTGGCTCGGCCTCTGGGGGCTGCTCGCCCTGCTCTCCGCCGTCACCGGCGCCGGCTACCCGTTCGGGGCGAACGATCCACGCGGCGGCGAGGCCAACCTGCTCCGGCTGGTCCCGACCGACGTCGGGCCGCCCCTGTTCGCCGTGCTGCTGCTCGGCGCCGCGGTGGCCGCGCTCGCCATGACCGGCCCGGCCCGCCGCCCGGCCCGGCCGCTGCGCACCCTGCTGTCGGCGTACGCCTGGACGGTCGCGTTCCTGCTCGCCGTCGTCGTGCCGGACGTGGGAGTGCTGACCATCCTCGGCTACACCCCGATCCTGATCCTCGGCGCGCCCTTCGGCTGGCCGCCGGTGGACTACGCCGACGTGTTCACCTGGGCGCTGTTCGCGCGGTTCGCGGCCATGGTCGGCGGGGTGCTGCTGGCCGGGGCGGTGCTGCACTGGCAGCGGCGCACCGCGGGCGCCTGCCCGACGTGCGGGCGCGACGGCGCCGACCACGGTTGGACCTCGCCCGCCTCGGCCGCCCGCTGGGGGCGCGTGGCGGCCTGGACCGCGGCCACCATCCCCGCCCTGTACGCCCTCACCCGGTTCGCCTGGGCGGTCGGCGTCCCGCTCGGCATCGAGCAGTCGTTCCTCGACGAGATGCGCGACTCCGGGCTGGTCTGGGCGGGCGCCGGGCTGGGCGGATTCGCCCTGGTGGGTGCGGTCCTCACCCTCGGGCTGGTGCAGCGGTGGGGCGAACGGTTCCCGCGCTGGATGATCGGCCTGGCCGGGCGGCCGGTGCCGGTCGGGCTGGCAGTCGTCCCGGCGACGCTGGTGGCGGTGGCGGTCACCGCGGCGAGTCTCAGCCTGCTCGCCATCCCCGCCTTCTGGGACTTCTCCGGCGGGTTCAGCCTGGCCACCGCGCCGATGCTGCTCTGGCCGTTCTGGGGTGCCACGCTCGGCGCCGCCACGTACGCGTACCACCTGCGCCGCCGGGGCACCTGCCGGAACTGCGGACACGGTTGAGCCATACCGGTGCCGGTGAGCCCGGTCGACGGACCGGGCTCACCGCTTTCGTGAGCTAGCGTGGATCGGGTGACTGCGCCTTCCCCGGTTACCCCGGCCCCACCGGCCGACCTGCCCGGCACGCTCGGCGAGCTGCGGGCGGCCGGCCACGCGTACCGCACGGTCAAGCAGGAACTCCGCGAGAACCTCCTGGCCCGGATGCGTTCCGGCGCCGACCGCTTCCCCGGCATCGTCGGCTACGACGACACGGTGCTGCCCGAGGTCGAGCGCGCCCTGCTCGCCGGGCACGACATGGTGCTGCTCGGCGAGCGGGGCCAGGGCAAGACCCGGCTGATCCGTTCGTTGGTCGGCCTGCTCGACGAGTGGACCCCGGTGATCGCCGGCTCGGTGCTCAACGAGCATCCGCTGCGCCCGCTCACCCCCGGCTCGCGGGCGCTGGTCGCCGAGGCCGGCGACGACCTGCCGGTGGCGTGGCTGCACCGCTCCCTGCGCTACGGCGAGAAGCTGGCGACCCCGGACACGAGCGTCGGCGACCTGATCGGCGACGTCGACCCGATCCGGATCGCCCAGGGGCGCACCCTTGGCGACCCGGAGACCATCCACTTCGGCCTCGTCCCGCGCACCAACCGGGGCATCTTCGCCGTCAACGAGCTGCCCGACCTGGCCGAGCGGATCCAGGTGGCGCTGCTCAACGTGCTGGAGGAGCGGGACATCCAGGTCCGCGGCTACCAGCTGCGGCTGCCGCTGGACCTGTTCATGGTGGCCAGCGCCAACCCGGAGGACTACACCAACCGGGGCCGGATCATCACCCCGTTGAAGGACCGCTTCGGCGCCGAGGTCCGTACCCACTACCCGGTCGACCTCGACCTGGAGCTGACCCTGATCCGGCAGGAGGCCGACCTGGTCGCCGAGGTGCCGGAGCACGTGCTGGAGGTCCTCGCGCGGTTTGCCCGCGCGGTGCGCGAGTCGCCGTCGGTGGACCCGCGCTCCGGGGTATCCGCCCGCTTCGCCATCGCTGCCGCCGAGACGGTCGCCGCCGCCGCGCTGCGCCGAGCCGGCCTGCTCGCCGCCGGGCTGCCCCCCGCCGAGCTGTCAGGAAGGGCCCCTTCCACATCAGAAAGCGATGACAAGGTGCCCTCCCTTTCATCCGAGGGGGCGGTTGCGCGGGTGGGGGACGCGGTTTCCGTGACGAGCACGCTGCGGGGGAAGGTCGAGTTCGAGAGCGGCGAGGAGGGGCGGGAGGTCGAGATCCTCGGCCACCTGCTGCGGACCGCGACCGCCGAGACGTTCCGGTCCCGGCTGGCCGGGCTGGACCTCTCCGGCTTCACCGCCCTGGTCGACGAGGACACGGTGATCGAGACCGGGGAACTGGTCGGCTCCGCCGAGCTGCTGCGCCAGGTGGGCACCGTCCCGGGGCTGGCCAAGGCGCTGGACCGGCTCGGGCTGGGCGACGCGCCCACCCCCGACCAGGCCGCGGCCGGCGTGGAGTTCGTCCTGGAGGGGCTGCACCTGACCCGCCGGCTCGGCAAGGACGTCACCGACTCCGGCCGGACCCGCTACGGCGGCCGGGCCTGAACATGGCCGGCAACCGGTTCCGGTACGGGCAGTGGCGGGGCGGCCCCGACCCGCTCGCGCCCCCGTACGACGTGCGGGGGGCGGTGGACGCCGTCGGCGCCGAGGTGCTGGCCGGCGGCAGCCTCCGGGAGGCGCTGCGGGAACTGCTGCGTCAGGGCCCCCAGCGGCGCGGCGGTCTCGACGACCTGGCCGCCCGGGCCAGGCGGCTGCGCCGCGAGGCGTTGCGCCGGGGCGACCTGGACGGGGCGGTGACCCGGGCCCGGGCCCTGCTCGACCAGGCGCTCGCGGCCGAACGGGACGAGCTGCGCGGGCGCGACGACGACGCCGCGCGGTTCGCCGAGGCGGTGCTGGACAACCTGCCCCGCTCGACGGCCCGCGCCGTGCAGGAGCTGACCGGCTACCGGTGGGCCAGCGACGAGGCCCGCCGGACGTACCAGCGGATCCTCGACGGGCTCCGCGACGACGTGCTCGGCCAGCGTTTCGCGGGGCTGCGGGACGCGGTGCGCGCTTCGGCGGACCCGGGCGCGCAGCAGCGGCTGGCCGAGATGATGCGGGACCTGAACGACCTGCTCGGCCGGCACGCCCGGTCGGAGGACACCACCGACGCCTTCGCCGAGTTCATGCGCCGGCACGGTGAGTTCTTCCCGGAGCAGCCGGCCGACGTCGACGAGCTGGTCGACGTACTGGCCCGTCGGTCGGCGGCCGGTGAGCGGCTGATGCGTTCGCTGTCCGACCGGCAACGCGAGGAACTGGCCGGACTGATGCGACAGTCGCTCGGCGACCGGCTCGCCGCGGAGCTGTCCGCGCTGGACGCCAACCTCCGCGCGCTCCGCCCCGACCTGCACCGGGGCCGGGGCGAACGGGTGCGGGGCGACCGGCCGCTCGGCTACGGCGAGGCGGCCGGAGCGCTCGGCGAGATCGCCGAGCTGGACGAGCTGCTGGACCAACTCGACCAGGAGCATCCGGGCGCCACGCTGGACGACGTCGACGTCGACGCGGTGGCCCGGACGCTGGGCCGCGACGCCGCCGACGACGTACGCCGGCTGCGGGAGCTGGAGCGGGAGCTGCGCCGGCAGGGCTGGGTGAGTCGGGACGCCGACGGGCTGACCCTGAGCCCGAAGGCGCTGCGCCGGCTCGGCGGCACGGCGCTGCGGCGGGTCTTCGCGGACCTCACGGCCGGGCCGCGCGGCCAGCACGACCTGCGCTCGGCGGGCGCCGCCGGCGAGGTCAGCGGCGGCTCCCGGCTCTGGGAGTACGGCGACGAGCAGCCCCTCGACGTGGTGCGGACGCTGACCCGGGCGGTCCGCCGCGCCGGGGCAGGTGTGCCGGTGCGGCTGGCCGTCGAGGACTTCGAGGTGGTGGAGACCGAGCGGCGGGCATCGGCGGCGGTGGCGCTCTGCGTCGACCTCTCCTACTCGATGGTCTCCCAGGGCCGGTGGGGCCCGATGAAGCAGACCGCGCTGGCGCTGGCGCACCTGATGGCCACCCGGTTCCCCCAGGACGCGTTGCAGATCGTGGGCTTCGGCCTGGAGGCGCTGCCGCTGACCCAGCAGGAGCTGGCCGCCGTCGAGCCCGACATGCGGCAGGGTACGAACCTCCAGCACGCGCTGCGGCTGGCCGCCCGGCACCTGCGGCGGCACCCGGGCGCCGAGCCGGTGGTGCTGGTGGTCACCGACGGGGAGCCGACCGCCCACCTGGACCCGGACGACGGGGAGGCGCTGTTCCACTGGCCGCCGCTGCCGGAGACGATCGAGGCGACCGTTCGCGAGGTGGACCGGCTCACCCGCCGCGGCGCCACGCTCAACCTGTTCATGCTCGGCGACGATCCCGGCCTGCGCCGTTTCGTCGACGCCGTGGCCCGCCGCTCGAACGGCCGCATGTTCACCCCCGACCTGGACGACCTCGGCGAGTACGTCGTCTCCGACTACCTCCGCACCCGCCAACGCCCCCGTTGACCCAGCTGGTCGGGCCCGCCGCCTGACCCGGTGCCGCCCACGCGGTTCGGGCGCTGTCGAGCTGCCCCGTCCATCGGACCGCCCGGCCCCGGCTTCCCGGCCGGCCCCTTCCGGGTGAACGGTCCACGGGAACGCCGGGTCGGGCGCCGCGCCCCGGGCTTCACTGGGGGACATGGACAGCGGGACGTTGCGGGAGGCGTACGAGGAGGTGCTCGCGGAGGTCGACGCGGGTGGGTTCGGGGCGCCGCCGGCCGGCCAGTTCAGCGCCGAGCAGATCGTCGCCCACCTCGCCGCCAACGACGAGCTGATGACCGAGGCGACCGAAGCGGTCATCGCCGGCTCGCCGTACGCGTACTACGACCTGGAGAACATCCACCGCCCACAGGTCGACGCGCTGGTCGCCGAGTGCGGCGGGCTGGACGGGCTGGCCACCCTGCTGCGGGCCACCAGCCAGAAGCTCTGCGCGTTGACCGACCGGCTCGGCCCGGCGGCGCAGACCCCGGTCGAGACCCACCTGCGCGAGGGCTTCGACCTGGTCGTCGACGAACCGCTGCCGTGGGGCCGCACCCTGGACCTGCACGCCCGCGTCCACCTCCCCAAACACCTGGCCCAACTCCGCCTCCTCCGCCCCTGACCCCACCCCGCCCCCACGCCCTGCCCTCGCCCCCGCCCCGCACTCCCCGTCCCCGCCCCGTCGATCTTGCACTTGTTGCCCAGGCAAAACACCCTGGAAGGGGCAAACTGGGGGCCGAAACTGCAAGATCGACGGGGAAACGCGCCGCGGGTGAGGTGTCCCACGTATTGGTGTGTTGGCGCGTACAGTGATCGCATGTGTGCGGTCCGTGTGGATCATCATCCGGTCGACCATGACGGTGCGGTGGCCCGGCTGCGGCAGTCCTATGCGGCGGTGCCCGCGGGCGAACCGGTCCGGCTCGCCAAGCGCACCTCCAACCTGTTCCGCCCCCGGTCCGCCCCGCGCGCGCCGGGCCTGGACGTCAGCGGGCTCACCGGCGTGCTCGCCGTGGATCCGGCCGCCCGCACGGCCGACGTGCAGGGCATGTGCACCTACGAGGACCTGGTCGACGCGACCCTGCCGCACGGGCTGATGCCGCTGGTGGTGCCGCAGTTGCGCACCATCACCCTCGGCGGGGCGGTGACCGGGCTCGGCATCGAGTCGACCTCGTTCCGCAACGGCCTGCCGCACGAGTCGGTGGTCGAGATGGACGTGCTCACCGGGGCCGGCGGGATCGTCACCGCCCGTCCGGAGGGGGAGCACGCCGACCTCTTCGCGGCGTTCCCCAACTCGCTGGGCAGTCTCGGTTACGCCACCCGGCTGCGCATCGGGCTCCAGCCCGTACGCCGGTTCGTGGCCCTGCGCAACATCCGGTTCACCCGGTTGGAGGCCCTCGTCGACGCGCTCGCCGAGGTGACCGCGACCCGCACCTGGGCGGGGGAGGCGGTGGACGCGATGGACGGCGTGATGTTCAGCCCCGGCGAGGCGTACCTGGTGCTCGGCTCCTTCACCGACGACGCGCCGACGGTCAGCGACTACGCGGGCCAGGACATCTACTACCGGTCGCTGCGCCGGCGCACGCACGACGCCCTGACCACGTACGACTATCTGTGGCGCTGGGACACCGACTGGTTCTGGTGTTCGGCGGCGTTCGGGGTGCAGCACCCGGTGCTCCGGCGGGTCTGGCCGGCGCGGTGGCGGCGCAGCGACGTCTACCACCGGCTGGTCCGGTTGGAGCACCGGCACGGCGTGGCCGCCCGGATCGACCGCCTGCGCGGCCAGCCGGCGCGCGAGCGGGTGGTGCAGGACGTGGAGGTCCCGCTGGAGCGGACGGCGGAGTTCCTGCGCTGGTTCGCCCGCACCGTCGGGATGACCCCGGTCTGGCTCTGCCCGTTGCGGCTGCGCGAGCCGTCCGGCCCGGGGTCGGGTCGGGCCTGGCCGCTGTATCCGCTCCGGGCCGGGCAGAACTATGTGAACATCGGCTTCTGGGGCAGCGTGCCGATCGCGGGGGGCGCCGCCGACGGCGACGTCAACCGGGCGATCGAGCGAATGGTGTCGGAGTTGGGCGGCCACAAGTCGCTCTACTCCGACGCGTACTACGACCGGGAATCCTTCGACCGGCTCTACGGCGGCGCGACGTGGCGCGCGGTGAAGGACCGCTACGACCCGGACCATCGGCTCACCGGACTGTACGAGAAGGCGGTAGCACGAGCATGAGCCTGACCGATCGAGACCAGGGGGCGGCGAGCGCTCCCGCCAGTCCGCCGGCGGGGAACCGGCGCCCGGGTCCGACCGTGGCGGACGTCGTCCGCGCGTTGACCACCGGTGCCCTCCCGGTGCGGGTCACCGGGTACGACGGCAGCGCGGTGGGCCCGGCCGACGCCGGGATCACCCTGTCGATCCGTTCCGAGCGGGGTCTGACCTACCTGCTCACCGCCCCGGGCGACCTGGGCATGGCCCGGGCGTACGTGGGCGGTGACCTGGCGTTGCAGGGGGTGCACCCCGGCGACCCGTACGAGGCGTTGCGGGTGCTCAAAGACGAGTTGCGGCTGCGTACGCCGTCGCTGGCGGAGGGGCTGGCCCTGGTGCGCGGGCTGGGCTGGGAGCGGCTGATGCCGCCGCCGCCCCCGCCGCAGGAGGCGCAGCCGCGCTGGAAGCGCCTGGTGAACGGGCTGCGGCACTCGCGGACGCGGGACAGCACCGCGATCTCCCACCACTACGACGTCTCGAACGCCTTCTACGAGAAGGTGCTCGGCCCGTCGATGACGTACACCTGTGCGGTCTTCCGCTCGCCCGACGACACGCTGGAGCAGGCCCAGACGGCCAAGTACGACCTGGTGGCGCAGAAGTTGGCGCTCAGGGCGGGGGTGCGGCTGCTCGACGTGGGTTGCGGGTGGGGCGGCATGGTCCGGCACGCGGCCCGCGAGTACGGCGTGCGGGCGCTCGGGGTGACCCTGTCCCGGGCACAGGCCGAGTGGGCCCGGGCGGCGATCGAGCGGGAGGGTTTGACCGGCCTGGCCGAGGTCCGTCACCTCGACTACCGGGACGCGCCGCGTGAGCAGTTCGACGCGGTCTCCTCGATCGGGCTGACCGAGCACATCGGGGTGCGCAACTACCCGGCCTACTTCGGCGCCCTGCGGGACCGGCTGCGGCCGGACGGCCGGCTGTTGAACCACTGCATCACGCGGGCCGACAACCACGCGCCGCACCGCTCGGGCGCGTTCATCGACCGGTACGTCTTCCCGGACGGGGAACTGGCCGGCCCGGGGCGCGTCGTCAGCGAGATCCACGACGTCGGGCTGGAGGTGCAGCATGAGGAGAACCTGCGCCTGCACTACGCGCTGACCCTGGCCGCCTGGTGCCGCAACCTGGTGGAGCACTGGGACTTCTGCGTCTCGGAGGTGGGGCCGGGCACGGCCCGGGTGTGGGGCCTCTACATGGCCGGGTCGCGGCTGGCGTTCGAGCGCAACGGCATCCAGCTGCACCAGGTGCTGGCCACCCGCAACGGCCCGGAGGGGGCGAGCGGCTACCCGCTGCGCCCCGACTGGCTGCCCTGATCCGCTGACGACAGCCGCGCCGTCCATCGGCGCGGCTGTCGTCGAAGCCATTGACAAAGAAGTTTTGTACGTACAAACTGATTTTGCCATGAGAGACGTCCTGTACCTGGAGCAGATCGAGCAGGCCGAGGTCCTGCTCAAGCCGCAACGCGTCGAGGTGTTGCGGCAACTGGCCGAGCCCCGCACCTGCACCGAGGTCGCCGCCCGGCTGGAACAGACGCCGCAGCGCGTCTACTACCACGTCAAGCAGCTCGTCGCCGCCGGGCTGGTCGAGCTGGTCAACGAGCGCAAAGTCCGGGGCATCACCGAGGGCATCTACCAGGCCGCCGCCCGGTCCTACTGGCTGTCGCCCCGGCTGGTCGGCCGGATCGGCCTGCGCCGGGCCCGCGACGAGCTGAGCCTCGGCTACCTGCTGGACCTGATGGAGGAGGTCCAGGCCGACATCGCCGGGCTGGACCGGGCCGCCCCCGAGCTCCCCTCGATCGGGGTCGCCGGCGAGATCCGGGTGCCTGCCGAGCAACGGCAGCAGTTCCTGCACGACCTGCAGACCGCTCTGCAGGACCTGTTCACGCGCTACGGGGGCGCCGAGGGCGACGCCTTCAAGCTCGCCGTGGCCTGCTATCCGAAGGGGAAAGACCGTGACTGACCTGATGAAGCTGCCCGTCCGTCTCGCCGCGCCGGTCGGCGTCGTCCGCCGGGCCCTGACCGACCCGGCCGAGCTGCGCGTCTGGCTCGCCGAGCACGCCGAGGTCGAGCTGCCGCAACGGTACGAGTTCTGGGGCCGCCACACCCCCGAGGGCGACGCGCCGCACCAGCGGCTGCTGCACGTCGACGACGACACGCTGCGCTTCGCGTGGCTGCTCGACGGGGTGGAGACCACCACCGAGTTCGCCCTGCGCGCCGAGGATCCCGACACCACGGTGCTGACGCTGACCCAGAGCCACTTCGACTTCGCCGAGGCGATGAGCGGCAGCAGCATCCGGGGCGTCCTCCAGACGTTCTGGAGCCTGTCGCTCGCCAACCTGGCCGCGCACCTGGAGGGGCAGCCGCTGTTGCCGAAGGTCGACTTCACCTCCGCCGAGATGCGCGGCGAGCTGCTGATCGACGCGCCGGTGGCGAAGGTGTTCGAGTCGCTGACCGACTCCGAGCAGGCCAGCGCCTGGTTCGGCTACCCGATCGGCATCGAGCCGTGGGTCGGCGGTCGCTACGCCATGGGCGGCTTCGAGTCCGGCTACGCGGCCCAGATCGTCGACCTGGAGCCGGGCCGGAAGCTGTCGGTGGACTGGGGGCCGACCGGCGTCAGCACCTGGGAGCTGGCCGAGTCGCAGGGAAAGACGAAGCTGACCTTCGTGCAGTCCGGCTTCGACGAGCAGAACCCTCCGTACGGGGCCTGGGCCGGGTCGGTCTCCGGGCTGGCCGAGCTGCGTCGCTTCCACGAGATGAAGGACTGGCAGCCCATCTGGCTCCCCGCCGAGGTGCCGGGCCTGGAGCCCGAGGCCGCGCAGGCGACGAGCTGACGTACACGGGAAGGTGCCTGGCCGCGGAGCAGGCCAGGCACCTTCCGACCTGGTCAGGCGATGGCGGCAATGTCGCCGTCGTCGAAGTAGATGGCCTGGTGCAGCCGCCCGCCGAGGGCCGCCGCGTAGCGGGCCACCACGTCCTGGCCGGAGATCCTGCCCTGCTCGATCTGGGACACCCGGCCCTTTGTGACACCCATCCGCTCGGCGATCTGCTGTTGGGTGAACCCCCGGGCGCGGCGGATCTCGGCCAGGCGATGCCCGACGACCTCGGCGAGGAGTTCCTCCTTGCCTGCCCGTATCGCCTCCTCACCACCGGCACGATGCACGTACTCCGCCCGGATGTCCTTCCACCGCACATGACCGCTCACCGTTGTCCCCCCTCCTGCTGTGCCCGTTCTTTGAGGTAGATCTCATAGCGTTGTTCGGCCAGTGGTATGGCGTGTCGGTACCAGGTGTTCCACTGGCCGGCCTTGTCGCCAGCGACGAGCAGGATGCTGGAGCGCCACGGGTCGAAGACGAACAGGATGCGGACCGAGCCTGGCCGCAGTTCCTTGAGGTTGGCGATCGTCGACCCCGTGATGGTGTCGACGAGGGGCCGGCCGAGCCCCGGCCCCGCTTCGGCCAGGGCGTCGATGGCCTGGACGACCCGCGCGAGGCTCGGGGAATCGAGGTTGCCTATCCACTCGCGGACCTCGTCGACCACGAAGACGTCCCACTCTTCCTGCTCCACGGACAGAGTATACCGATTGCTATACCGCGCGGTGGGTTCAGCCGCGCCGTCAGGGGATAGAGGTGAGAGGCGGACTTCTGGTGGGTACTGACGGGCGATGTTCTTCATCTTCGGGCTCCGCACCAAGGTCAGCCGGTCCGGTGTGGCGCAGCAGGTCTGCCGCAACTGCCACAACCTCGCCGCGCAGGTGATCACGCGCCGGTCGACGAGGTTCAGCCTGTTCTTCGTGCCGATCATCCCGATCCGCACCCGCTACGTGCAGCAGTGCACCTTCTGCGGCGCCCAGTACGACGTCTCGCGGTCCGAGGCCGAGCGCCTCCCGGTCGGCTGAGCCCCACCGATGGCCCGTTTCCTCTGCTGGCTGATCGGCCGGCAGCCCGCCCCGGTGCCCGTGCACACCGTCTCCCGGCCGCCGTGCACCCCCGGCCGCCGACGTCGCCGCGACCGCCGGCCGCTGGCCGGCACCGCCCTGCCCCGTTCACCCCGGAATCGCTCCGCCGAACGCTGACGGTTCGTGATTCGTCGAGCCTCGGCGGGGTGGTGGGGCCGTGCCAGGATGTGTCGATGTCGTACCACCCTCATGCGTCGTACCCGCCGGTGCCCGGACCGGTGACTCCCATGATCGCCTACCCCCACCCGATCGCCGCCCCGCCGGGCTACGCGGTGCTCGTCGTCTCGGTGAACCGCGGCCCGTACATCGTGCCCGCGCCGGCCAGCAGCAGGTTCAAGGTCGCCGGGCAGGCGGTGCCGATCCCCGGCGAGGGCACCTGGCACGTGGCCGTACCGGCGGGGCAGCACGACGTCCGGTACACCGACTTCATGGGCGTCCCGGTGATGACCACGACGCTGCTCGTGCACCCCGGCACGGTGCACCATCTGTCGTTCCGCTTCGGCGGCTGGCGCAACCGCGTCCACGACGGGCAGGGCACCGACGTGACCAGGTTCGGGTTGTGGTCGAACTACAGCATCGTGCTGGTGGCGTTCGCCGTGATCGGGGTGCTCTGCTGCGGCGGCTTCGGGCTCGTCGCCGCCCTCTCCGGCCCGTCCTGATGCCGGCCGGCGGGACGTCGCCGAACGTCTGCCGGCCGGGGCGGCGTCCGGCGCGGGCGGCGGTGACCGCCTATCGTGGCGGATCGTGACGAGCACCGAGGAGCGACTGGCCGCGATCCGCGGCGGCGTGCCGGCCAGACGGCACAACGCCCGCACCATCGCCGCCCTGACCGGCAACCCGGGCTGCACCCGGCGGGCCGTACTGGACGGCGCCGGGGTGGACAAGCCGAAGCTGGCCGCGCGGATCGGGTTTCCCGCCCGGTTCGGGCAGTCCCGGTTCGCCATCACCCGGGGCAACGCGTTCGAGGCCCAGGTCAAGGCCGACGGTGGGGCCGAGCTGCTGCGGCTGGTCGCGGAGCGGTTGGGCGTACCGGTGCCGGCGGCGGCGAGCTGGACGGACCTCGGCGACGGCGTCGCGGACGACACGGCCGCCCGGCACCGGCGCTCCGCCGAGTTGCTGACCGGCGCCACCCCCGGCGGGACGGACGACACCGCCGCGCTGTTCGACCATCCGCTGCTGGGCCTGGACGTCGCCGGTCGCCGGGTGCACCTGGAGCCGGACCTGGTCGCTGCCCGGCTCGCCGGCCGGTACCACGTGGTCGAGATCAAGTCGTTCCCGGTGGTCGACGGTCAGGCCGACCCGGCCAAGGTGTCCGCCGCCGCGATCCAGGCCGCCGTCTACGTGCTGGCCCTGCGCGAGTTGCTCGCCGCCGCCGGCCACGACCCGGAGCTGGTGTCGCACGAGGCGGTGCTGGTCTGCCCGCGCGACTTCGCCAACCAGCCGGTGGCCAGCCTGGTCGACGTACGCAAGCAACTGCTGGTGCTACGCCGCCAGCTCGACCGGATGGCCCGGGTCGACGCGCTGCTGGCAGGCGTGCCCGAGGAGTTCACCGCCGACGTGACGGCCGAGCCGGCGGCGCTGCTCGCCGCCCTGTCGACGGTGGCGGCCCGCTACGCGCCCGAGTGCCTGGCGGCCTGCGAGCTGGCGTACTTCTGCCGGAACGAGGCGCGCGGCCACACCGGGGCGCTGGGCCGGCCGGTCCGGGAGGCGCTCGGCGGCGTCGCGGAGGTCGCCGAGGTGCTGGCGCTGGCCGCCGGCGAGCGCGCGCCGGAACCCGCGCAGGAGGAGGCCGCCGCGCTGCTGCGGGCCGCCGCCCGGCTGCGCGCCGACGCCCTCGCCGGGACCCCCGCATGAGTACGCTTCGCGCGCTCGCCAGGGCGCAGGCGCTCGCGGCCGGCGTGGCCCAGCCGGTGGCGACCGTCCGACACCTGCACCTGGCCGAACGACCGCTGGTGCTGGTGCCGCTGGCGATGGCCGGCGAGGCGAACGCCCCGCTGGCGGCGCTGGTCGGCGACGCGCCGGACGCGGCTCGGCTGCTGATCGTGCCGCAGCCCCGCAACCGCGACCAGCGGTTCGCGTTCGCCGCCGAGCTGGCCGGGATCGTACTGCCCTACCTGGACGGGTTCCGGGGCGTCTCGGAAGCGGTGCCGGTCGACCGGGGCAGGGATGTGCGCTACCGGCATGTCGACGCCCCGCAACTGCTGGTGCCGAACCCGGCCGGGGTCACGTTCCTGCGGCTGTTCGGCCGATCCACCCGCTTCCGCCGCCCCGACGGGGACTACCCGGTGCACCCCGCGGTGCCGGTGCTCGGACGCTGGCTGACGTTCTTCGCCGAGCGGGCCGAGCATCCCGGCTCGTCGGCGCTGGTGGCGATGACCGACGCGCTGACGCTGCACTGGGCCACCGGGCAGAGCGTGGTGGAGGACCTGCACCTGCCGGCGTTGCTCGGCTGGATCGACCCACCCGCCGGGCTCACCGGCGCCGAGGCGGCGGCCCGGGCCGAGGACCCGGACACCTGCCCGCCCGCCGGCCCGGCCACCGACCCCGACTTCGACAACCACCGGCTCGCGCCGGCCATCGCCGCGTACGCCGACGCCGAGGACGACCCGGTCGCGCGCGCCGGGGCGTACGCGGAGCTGGAACGGCTGCTGCGCGACCAGCTCGCGCCCACCTGGGAGCTGATGTGGCGCGGCGTGGGGCTGCTACGCGGCCTGCCCCCGGGCGCCCGGGTGACCGGCCGGTGGGACGGCGACAAGGACGCCTTCACCGGCTACGCGGAACACGTCGACGCCGGCGGCGCGCCGCAGCCCCGGCGGGACGGGGCGGTGGCCGCCGCCCAGCGGCTGCACCGGCTGGAACGGGCCCTGACCTCCTACGCGGTGCAGCGCGCCTACGACGATCCGTTGGTGATGGCGGAGCATCGGCTGACCGGGGAGGCGTTCGTGGGCGAGGTGATCCTGGCCGACCCGAAGCGGGTGGACGACACCGGCAAGCGGCCGGTGCTGCGTCCCCGCATCCAGTTGGTCACCACCGAACCCGTGTCGACACCGGTCGGCGCCACGCTGTACTCGCCGGCCCGGCCGGCGCAGAAGGCCCGGGTGGTCTTCGTCGTGCCTGCGGCGGACGGCAAGACCGAAGTGGTGCTGGAGCTGTCGGGCGGGATGGGCCGGGGGCTGACCGCGCCGCCGGGCACCGTGCCCGAGGTGGGGGAGCGGCTCTGCTACACGACCCTGTCGGACACGTTCATGCCGGCGGGCGCCTTTCCGGCCGTGGAGGAGACGCCGTGGACCCACGGCGGCCCACCGGCCCTCGCGCCCGCGACGCCCGACCCCGGTCTGGTTGCCGTGCCAGCCACACCCGGCCCAGACGCGGGCACCACGAACCGTGTGGTCGCGGCCCTGCCGACGGAGGTGGACGGGGATCCCGACGAGGAGTGGGCCTGACCGACTGGCACGCCACCTTCGCCGCCACCACCACCGCCGCCACCGCCACCACCACCGCCACCGCCACCGCCGCAGCGGCCGAGGATCGTCACTGCCGGTGATGTCTGTGGGTGGTCGTCAAGTGGCCCTCTCGACGCTTTGCTCTGCATCCACCGACGCAACAGTCACGCTGCGTCAGTTTCGTGATCTTTCGGCCGGGCGGATATGCGCAGGTCAAGCCTGTGGTGCGGCGAGGGATGCAGAGCAAAGGGCCGACAGGTCGGGTGCGGACCTCCGCAGCTGGGTGACGCTGCGTGATGGAATGGCCTGGATTACGCAGCGTGATGATGGTCGGTGGGTGAGGTGCAAAATCGGGGCTGACGCCGGCTGCTTCCGAGCGCTGCGGGCTGCCTCGAGCGCCGGCTGCTCGGCGATCCCACGGGCGATGGAGGGGCAGGCCAGAATCGGACTTGACCCTCACGTAACGGTAGGCGGGAGCCTGCTTCCCGGAAGGGAGGGAAACCATGGCACACACGGTGGGACAGGTGGCGAAGGCGGCCGGGGTGACCGTGCGGACGCTGCACCACTACGACGAGATCGGGCTGCTCTCGCCCAGCGGTCGCAGCGGCACCGGCTACCGGCGTTACGACGACGCGGACCTGGAGCGGTTACAGCACATCCGCTACTACCGGGAGCTGGGGTTCCCGCTGGAGGAGATCGCCGCGATCCTCGACGACCCGGCGAGTGACCCGGCGGCGCACCTGCGCCGCCAGCACGAGCTGCTGAGCGTACGGATCAGGAAGCTCCAGGAGATGGTCACGGCGATCGAGTTCGCGATGGAGGCGAGCAAGTTGAACATCCCACTGACCCCGCAGGAGCGGTTCGAGGTCTTCGGCGACTTCGACCCGGACGTGCACGCCGAGGAGGCCGAGCAGCGCTGGGGCGGCACCGAGGCGTACCGGGAGTCGAACCGGCGCGTGTCCCGCTACACCAAGGGCGACTGGCTGCGCAACAAGGCGGAGAACGAGGACTGGGGGCGGCGGTTCGTCGAGGTGATGTCCTCCGGTGCGCCGGCGGACAGCCCGGCGGCGATGGACCTTGCCGAGGAGCACCGACAGTTGATCAGCCGCTGGTTCTACGAGTGCTCGTACGAGGTCCACACCGGTCTGGCCGACATGTACGTGGCGGACGAGCGGTTCACCGCGTACTTCGAGAAGATCAAGCCGGGGATGGCCGCCTATCTGAGCGAGGCCATCCACTCCAACGCCATCACCCGCGCCTGAGGGGCGCGGACGTCCCGGGAGGTCACGTGCTCATCGTCGCCGGCAGTCTCTACGTCGATCCGGACCAGCGGGACGCCTACCTGGCCGACTGTGCCGAGGTCATCCGGCAGGCGCGCTCCGCGCCGGGCTGCGTCGACTTCGCGATCAGCGCGGACCTGGTCGAGGCGGGCCGGATCAACGTCTACGAGCGCTGGGAGTCCGAGGGGCAGCTGCTCGACTTCCGGGGTTCCGGCCCCTCGAGTGAGCAGGCGGTGACGATCCTCGGCGCGGAGGTGCACCGCTACCGGATATCCGGCGTCGAGGCCCCCTGACCCGGCCGGCAACGAGGCCAGCGACCTGCTGCAGGTGCCGCCCGGACGCGACCGCGCCCCGGAGACGGCCCGGCCGGACCGCCCCGGCCCGAACGGCCCGCCGGGCCGGCGCCGGCGGGCCGAGGGCGGTCGAGGCCGTGCCTAGCGGACCCGGCGCAGGAAGTCGCGGACCAGCCCGGCGATCTCGTCGCCGTGCGTCTCCAGGGCGAAGTGCCCGGTGTCCAGCAGGTGGATCTCGGCGTCGGGCAGGTCCCGGGCGTACGCCTCGGCGCCGGCGGCGCCGAATATCTCGTCGTGCCGGCCCCAGGTGACCAGGGTGGGCGGCCGATGCTCGCGGAGGTAGCGCTGGAAGTCGGGGTACACGTCGAGGTTGAACTGGTAGTCCCAGAAGAGCTGGAGCTGGATCTCAGCGTTGCCGGGCCGGTCGAGGCCGGCCTGGTCGAGGTGCCACGTCTCCGGTGCGACGCGGTCCAGCAGGTCCGCCGGCACGCCGTGCGTGTACTGCCAGCGGGTGGCCTCGGCCGTCAGCAGCTTGCGGACCTCTGGCTCGTGGGTCGCCCGGTCCTTGGCATGCGCGAAGAGTAAATCCCAGAAGGGGGTGAAGCCCTCGGTGTACGCGTTCCCGCTCTGGGCGACCAGGGCGGTGACCCGCTGCGGGTGCCGACTGGCGATGCGTAGCCCGATCGGGGCGCCGTAGTCGTGCAGGTAGAGCGCGAACCGGTCGATACCGAGGGCGTCGAGCAGGCCGAGGGTGATCTCGGTGAGCCGCTCGAAGCTGTAGTCGAAGTCGCCCACCGGCGGGGCGGTGGAGTTGCCGAAGCCGACGTGGTCGGGCGCGACGAGGTGGTATTCGTCGGCCAGCGCGGTGATGAGATTGCGGAACATGTGTGAGCTGCTGGGAAAGCCGTGCAGCAGCACCAGAGTGGGGCGGGACGGGTTGCCGGCCTCCCGGTAGAAGATCTGCTGACCGGCGACGGTGGCCAGGTGGTGACGGGTGGCGAAGGGAGACACGGGTACTCCTCGACATCGAGAGAACGATCGTTCTCTGTCTGGTTGATACCGTAGGAGAACGATGGTTCTCTGGCAAGGGGTCTTGACATGGAGCACACGACGGGCGAGGAGCGACTGCTCGATGCGGCCGACACGCTCTTCTACGAGCGCGGCATCCAGGCGGTCGGGATGGATGCCATCCGAACCGCCTCCGGCGTCTCGCTCAAGCGCACCTACCAGCTCTACCCCTCCAAGGAGCACCTGGTCGAGGCGGTGCTGCGCCGGCGGGACCGGGCCGTCCGGGACGGGATTGAGGCCTACACCTCCGCGCGGGCGACCCCGACCGAGCGCGTGCTGGCTGTCTTCGACTACCTGCACGACTGGTTCGGCCAGCCCGACTACCGGGGCTGCGCCTTCATCAACTCCTTCGCCGAACTGGGCGGCTCGTCGCCCAACGTGGTCGAGATCGTGCGTACGCACAAGCGGGCCTTCGCCGACCACCTCGCGGCGCTCGTCGCCGCGGCGGGGCGTCCGCCGCAGCTCGCCGCGCAACTCACGCTGCTGGCCAACGGTGCGATGGTCACCGCCGCCATTGCCGGCAGCGCCGAGCCCGCCCGCGAGGCCCGCGCCGCCGCGAGCCGCCTGCTCGACGCCGAACCGCCGGCCTGAGTCAGCTGGCGGGTCAGTCCGGCGACAGGCCCGGGGCGAGGCGGCGCAGCGACGTGAACGTGGGGACCAGCGCGTCGTACAGCTGGGAGAAGAGCGGCAGCAGGGCGGCGTACGTGGCGGCGGCGGCCGGGTCGGGGTGTGCCGTCTCGTCGATGCGCACCAGGTCGGCGGCGACGTCGACGGAGGGGATCAGCCCCAACGCCTGCATGCCGAGCAGCGCCGCGCCGAAGCCGGAGCCCTCGTGCCCGGCGGGGAAACGCACCGGCACGCCGAGCACGTCGGCGAGCATCTGCCGCCACAGCGGGCTGCGGGAGAAGCCGCCGCCGGCCCGGATCTCCCGGACCTCGTTGCCGGCGGCCCGTACCGAGGCCAGCACCAGCGCCAACTGCTGGCAGACGCCCTCCATCGCGGCCCGCACCAGGTGCGCGCGGCGGTGCCCGTGGGTCAGCCCCACGTACGCGCCGCGGGGCAGCGCGCTCCAGTGCGGGGCGCGCTCGCTGAGCAGGTACGGCAGCATGATCAGACCGCCGGAGCCAACCGGTGCCCGGGCGGCCAGCGCCAGCAGCTCCTCCTCGGCGTCCTCGCCCAGCTCCGGGGCGAGCGCGTCGCCGGCCCAGTCCAGCACGATGCCGCCGTTGTTGATCGCCCCGCCGACCACCCAGCGGTGCTCGGTCAGCGCGTAGCAGAACACCCCGCCGAGCGGGTCGACGCCGGGGCGTTCCACCACCACCCGCATCGCGCCACTGGTGCCGACCGAGCAGGCCATCACGCCCGGTGCGACGGCGCCGAGCCCGAGGTTGGCCAGCGGGCCGTCCCCGGCGCCGACGACCACCCTCGTGTCCGGGGGCAGCCCGGTCGCCTCGGCGGCCTCGGCGGTGAGGCCGGGCAGCACGGTGGTGGTGGGCACCAGATCCGGCAGCTGCTCCGCGGTGATCCCGGCGATGCCGAGCGCCTCGGAGTCCCAGGAGAGCCGGCCGAGGTTCATCAGCCCCGTGGCGGAGGCGACCGAATGGTCGGTCACCAGCGCGTCGCACATCCGCAGCAGCACCCAGTCCTTGATGCCCACCCAGTACGCCACCCGCCCGAACAGCACCGGCTCCTGCTCGGCGAACCAGAGCAGCTTGGGCAGCGGCGCCATCGGGTGCACCGGAGTGCCGGTGCGGCGGTGCAGCGCCAGCCCGGACGGGGCCGCGCGCAGCCGCTCGGCCTGCCGGCTGGCCCGGGAGTCGGCCCACGTGATCGACGGGGTGAGCGGGCGGCCGTCCCGGTCCAGCCCGATCAGGCTGTGCATCGCCGTGCCGAAGGACAGCCCGGCGACAGGCCGGTCCAGCTCCGCCACGACCGTACGGAGGGACTCCAGCACCGCCGCGTGGATGTGCCGCGCGTCCTGCTCGGCGTAGCCGGGGTGGGGCTCGTCGAGCGGATAGCCGACCGAGTGGTGGGCGAGCCGGATGCCGTCCACGTCGTACGCGATCGCCTTGGTGCTGGTGGTGCCGATGTCGACGCCGATCACCACCGGGCGGAGCGGGTCGCCCACCGGTCCCACCCCCTTGTCGAACTCGGGTGCCGCCGACGTTACCCAGCGTCCGGGCCGCCCGTAGGGGGAACAACCCGTTTCCCGTTCGGGTCTTCCTCGGCGCGACCGCACCCGGCGAGAATGCCGTCGGTGTGAACACTTCACACGTCCACCCGACGGGAGGAAGTCCCGATGAGGCCAAAGCCACTCTGTGCGGTGGTCACCGCCCTCGCCACGGTCGTCGCCACAGTGGTCACCGGCGTTCCGCCGGCCGCCGCGCAACACCGTGACGGCGGCTACTCGGCGGAGATCCGGCGGGCGTCGTACGGCGTCCCGCACATCACCGCCCGCTCCTTCGCCAGCATCGGCTTCGGCGTCGGCCACGTCCAGGCCGAGGACAACATCTGCGTCATCGCGGAGAAGGTCGTCACCGTCAACGCCGAGCGGTCCCGCTACTTCGGGGCGGCGAGCCCCACGGACGCGAACGTGCGCAGCGACCTGTTCTTCCGCAAGGCGATCGACGACGGCACGGCGGAGCGGCTGCTGCGCGGTCCCCGCGACGGTGTGCACTCCCCGTCGAACGAGATCCGCGACCAGATCCGTGGCTTCGTCGCCGGCTACAACAACTACCTGCGCCACACCGGCGCGGCGAACCTGACCGACCCGGCGTGCCGGGGCAAGCCGTGGGTGCGTCCGCTGACCGAACTCGACATGTGGCGTACGAGCTGGGCCAGCATGGTCCGGGCCGGCTCCCGGGCGGTGCTCGACGGGATCGTGGCCGCCGCCCCGCCCACGGCCACCGGCCCGGCCGCCGTCCTGGACGCGCCGGGTGCCGCCGCCGTCGTCGCCGCCCGCGACGGCGCGCCGGCCGGTGTCGGCAGCAACGCGTACGGGCTGGGCGCGCAGGCCACCACGCACGGCGGCGGGATGCTGCTGGCCAACCCGCACTTCCCGTGGGAGGGGGCGGAACGCTTCTACCGGATGCACCTGAAGGTCCCCGGCCGCTACGACGTGGAGGGCGCGGCGCTGGTCGGCGACCCGATCATCGAGATCGGGCACAACCGCACCCTCGCCTGGAGCCACACCGTCTCCACCGCCCGCCGCTTCGTCTGGCACCGCCTCGCGCTGGTTCCCGGCGATCCCACCTCGTACTACGTGGACGGCCGGGCCCGGAAGATGACCACCCGCACGGTCACCGTCCGGGTGCCCGCCCCGGGTGGCGGCACCGTGCCGGTCAGCCGCACCTTCCACGACACCCACTTCGGCCCGGTCGTCGTCGTGCCCGGCACCTTCGACTGGACCGCCACCGCCGCGTACGCGATCACCGACGTCAACGCGACCAACAACCGTGCCTTCGACGGCTGGCTCCAGATGGGCCGGGCGAAGACGGTCCGCGAGCTGAAGCAGGTCCTGGACCGCTACCAGTTCCTGCCCTGGGTGAACGTGATCGCCGCCGACGCCCGCGGCGAGTCGCTCTACGCCGACCACTCGGTGGTGCCCCGGGTCACCCACGAGCTGGCTGCCGCCTGCATCCCCGCGCCGTTCCAGCCGCTCTACGCCAGCAGCGGCCAGGCCGTCCTCGACGGCTCCCGGTCGGCCTGCGCGCTGGGTCGGGACTCCGACGCGGCGGTGCCCGGAATCCTCGGCCCGGCCAACCTGCCGGTGTCGTTCCGCGCCGACTACGTGACCAACTCCAACGACAGCCACTGGCTGGCCAACCCGGCGGCGCCGCTGGAGGGGTACCCGCGGATCATCGGCAACGAGCGCACCGAGCGCAGCCTGCGTACCCGCCTCGGCGTGGAGCAGGTGCAGGGGCGGCTCGCCGGCACCGACGGGCTGCCCGGGCGGGGCTACACCACGTCCCGGCTGTGGCAGACGGTCTTCGGCAACCGCGCGTACGGCGGCGAGTTGTTCCGCGACGACCTGGTGGCGCTGTGCGTCGCGAATCCCACCGCGACCGCCTCGGACGGGACCACCGTCGACCTGCGCGGGGCCTGCACGGCGCTGAAGGGCTGGGATCTGCGCGTGGACCTGGACAGCCGGGGAGCGCACCTGTTCACCGAGTTCGCGCTGTCCGGCGGCGTCCGGTTCGCCGACGCGTTCGACGCCGGCGACCCGGTGCACACGCCGAGCCGGCTGAACACCGCCGACCCGCGCGTGCTCACCGCGCTCGCCGACGCGGTCCGCAAGCTCGCGGGCATCCCGCTCGACGCGCGCCTGGGTGACGTCCAGACCGAACCGCGCGGCGACCGGCGCATCCCGATCCACGGCGGGCGCGCGGAGGCCGGCGTGTTCAACATGATCATCAGTCCGCTCACGCCCGGTGTCGGCTACCAGAAGGTGGTGCACGGCTCGTCCTTCGTGATGGCCGTCGAGCTGGGCCCGAACGGTCCCTCGGGGCGGCAGATCCTCACCTACTCCCAGTCGGCCAACCCGAACTCGCCCTGGTACGGCGACCAGACCCGGCTCTACTCGGGCAAGGGCTGGGACACCGTCAAGTACACGGAGGCACAGATCAAGGCCGACCCGAACCTGCGCACCTACCGGGTGGGGGAGGGCCGCCGCCACTGATCCGCCACCCGGGTCACCCCGTCGCGCCCGCCCGGTCACCCGACCGGGCGGGCGCGATCGCGTTCGCTGCCGCCGTCCTCCCCGACACGCCCGAGGACGCGAATCGGCTCGATGAAATCCGCCTATCGTCCGATTTGCTCCGCCGATCGGCCATTTTGCCCGTTCCGGCGTGTCCCTGCCGCACGCCGCCGCAGTTGACACCGGTGACACCCCGGTTGGTGGCCTGCGCGGCGAAGGAGTCGGCGTGGCAAAGACTGATTCGACGGGTTCCACGTGGCGGTACCGGTGGGTGCACCGGCAGAACGAACGGCGGCGGCGGGAGTTCCGCAGCGCCGACAGGGCATGGCGACGGCGCGACGACGAACTGCGCCGCCTGCGTACCCTCGCCGAGGGTTTCCAGGGCTCGGCGGCGGCGGGCGCCGGCCTGCCCCTGGGGCTCGCGCCCGACGAAGTGGTGTTCTGGGTGTTGCCGGCCGCGCAACTGGTGGAGGTCCGGCACGCCACCGTGCTGCCCGCGCCCGACCTGACGGTCACCCCGGCGCCCGCGCCGCTGCGGCCCCGCAGGCCCGACGGCGTCCGGGTCTCCGACGCCGGCATGGCGGTGATCACCAACCGCCGGCTGGTGCTGCTCGGCGGTCGCGGCCGGCGCGACTGGTCGTACGGGAAGATGACCGGCCTGTCCCACGACCCGCACGCGCCGGTCACCCTGATGCAGGTGCTGGACCGGCGGCGCACCTCCGGCCTGATGCTTCCCGCCGACGTCGCCGCCGACTTCCGGTTCAAGCTGACCCTGGCCTTCGCCGACGCCATCGAGCAGCGCGGCGCGGTGCTCGACCAGCTCGACGAGGCGATCGCCGAACACGCGCAGCTCAAACCGTTCCGGCCACAGATCGCCACCCCGGCGCAGGCCCGGCCCTTCGCGTTCGTGCCCGGCGGACGACGCACCGTGGCCGTCGCCGCCGGCATCGCCCTGCTGGTGCCCGCCGCGCTGCTGGACACCGACCCGTCCGACCCGGCCGGCCCCGAGGTCGCCGTCGCCGCCACCCCCGCGCCGGGCGGCTCCGCCGTCCCGCCGGTCGCCCCGCCGATCGCCCTCCCGACCACGCCGACGAAAACGCCACCGGCCGCGTCGAAGCCGCGACGCGGCACCGCCCCGCCCTCGCCGACGCCCGCCAGGGAGCGGCTCTGCGGCGCCCCCGCCAACCCGATGGGGTACGACTTCTGCGGCGGCGAGCGCATCCGCAGGCCGGCCGCCGAGATCTGCGACTGGTTCGACTGCGCGCCCGAGTTCTGGGCCGGCCGGGGCTACCTGGTGCAGTGCCGCGACGGCTCCGTCAGCCTCACCGGCGGCCGCCGGGACACCTGCGCGGAGCACGACGGGATGCGCCGTACGGTCTGGAGCTGACCTGCCGGCTACCCGGGCGTTGCGGAAGTCTTGCGGGCGTCGGCTGCGGATTCTGCGCGGTGGCTTCCGAGCAGCGTGGCGATGAGGACGGCGCCGAGCACGAGGACGGCGGCAGCGACGGTGAGTGCGAACGAGAAGCCTTCCGTCGCGGCGGCCAGCGGACTGGTCGAGTCGGCCAGGGCGTCGCTGCGGCGTGCTGCCAGGGTGACCAGTACGGCCAGGCCCACCGCGCCACCGACCTGCTGGACAGAGCTGAGGACGGCCGAGCCGAGACCGGCGTTCTCCTCGGTGGTACCCGTGACCGCGGCTACCGTCAGGGCGGGCAGGCTCAGGCCACATCCGAGGCTCGTGACGAGCATTCCCGGCAGCACGCCGGATGCATAGCTGTCGTTCGGCGCCACGCCGGACAGCAGCAGCAGTCCCGCTGCACTGATCAGGAACGACACGACGAGGATCCGGCGCATCCCGAGCCTGATCACCGCATGGGAGCAGAGCCACATGCCCGCGAGGATTCCAGCGCCGTAGGGCAGGTAGGCGACGCCCGCCTTGAGCGGGCCGTAGCCGAGCACGGTCTGCAGGTGAATCATCAGCAGGAAGGCCATGGCGTAGAAGGCGGCGGAGAACAGCAGGGTCGCGCCGTTGGCGACGGCCCGGGGCCGGAACGCCAGGAACGCCAATGGCACCAGTGGCTCGGCCGTGCGTGACTCGACCGTGAGGAACAAGACGGTCAGGACGGCGGCAAGGAGCAGCGGTCCGACGACGGCCGCGTCGTCCCAGCCCGATTCGATGGCCTGGAGCAGGCCGTAGACCAGGGACAGGACGGCGCCGGCGCCCAGCACCGCGCCCGGCACGTCGAGGCGCGCCTGGCGGGTGGCGCGGCTCTCGGCGACCAGGCGCGGGAGCAGCGCGAGGGCCAGGACGGCCACGGGCAGGTTGATCAGAAAGATCCAGCGCCAGGAGGTGAGGTCGGTCAGCGCACCGGAGATCACCAGGCCCGTCGTGCCGCCCAGACCGGCGATGCCGCCCCAGATGCTGAGCGCCTTGGCGCGCTCCCTGGTGCCGGGGAACAGGAGGGTGATCAGTGACAGCGCGGCGGGGCTGGCCATGGCCGCGCCGGTGCCCTGGGCGAACCGTCCGGCCACGAGTTGCCAGGGTTCCTGGGCGAGCCCGCAGGCGAGGCTCGCGGCACCGAACAGCGCCACGCCGCCGAGGAAGACGCGTCGGCGGCCCAGCAGGTCGGCCGCGCGTCCGGACAGCAACAGCAGCCCGCCGAAGGCGAGGAAGTACGCGTTGACGACCCAGGCCAGGCCCGCGGTGCCGAAGCCGAGATCGTCCCGGACGCTGGGGAGGGCGACGCTCACCACGGTGTCGTCCAGGACGAGCATGAACTGCACGAGGCACAGCACGATCAGCGCCGATCGGCGGCGGCCCGTGCTGGCGGCAGCCGTTGATGCTGAGGTCATGAACCATGTCCCGTGGATGTGGCGGGGGCGTCCGTACCGTGACAGCGCCAGTGGCGCGGGTGACTGATCGGCATGTGATGACGCTATTCACCGGGTCGCTCTGGCCACAATCCGTTATGAGGCCATGCGATATCGCATTGAGGACATACGGTGGGGCGCATGACCGAGGCCGTCGTAGGCGCCGTCCCACCCGGGGTGGGAGCGATCGTCGTTGGGCACTTTCCGTTGTCGTCCGGGCAGTGGATAAGCCCGCACAGCCACCCGCAGCACCAGTTGGCCTGGACGCGACGCGGTGTGCTCGGCGTCGCCGTCGACGACACCTACTGGGTCCTGCCGCCCACCCGGGCGCTGTGGTTGCCTGCGGGGATCGTCCACCGCACCGGTGCGACCCGCGACGCGGTGCTGTGCAGCCTCTACCTCCAACCAGACCGCTGCGGTCTGGACTGGACAGAGCCCACGCCGGTCGGCGTCGACGGGCTGCTGGCCCACCTGATCGGCTACCTCAGCCGAGACGACCTCGCCGATGACGCGCGACTGCGGGCCGAGGCGGTCGTACTGGATCTACTGCGCCCTCTGCCGGTCATGCCCATCGACGTGCCGCGTCCCGTCGACGAACGCGTCTGCGCCGTGGCCGACACGGTGTTCGCGGATCCCGCCGACCCGCGCGGCCTCGAAGCGCACGCTCGGGCCGTCGGAGTGAGCCGACGCACCCTGACACGGCTGTTCGTCCGCGATACGGGCATGAGCTTCGATCGCTGGCGTACCCACGTGCGGCTACGGGCCGCCCTGCCCCTCCTCGCGGAAGGCCAGCCCGTGTCCCGGGTCGCACACGGCGTGGGATACGCGACACCGAGCGCGTTTCTTGCGGCGTTCCGCCGCACCGTCGGCACCTCCCCGGGGCGCTACCTCAACGGCGACGCCGTATTCGAGGCGCCTGACCCGAGGGTGGCGCGGCCGTCGCATGATGTTCCCCGTGATCAATGTGAAGCATGACCCGCACCGCAGGAAGAGTCGCAAGAAGAAGAGCCGCTTCGACAACTGCGACGCGTGCAACTGCGACATACCCTGCTGCGACCTGGGGCTCTTCTCGTTCCTGCTCACCCTCGGCGCGCTGCTCGCCCGGCTCGTGGCACCCGGCCGAACCTCGGCGCCGCCGACGGCCGTGGCAGGGCGGGCGCCGCTCGTGGACCGGGCCGGGCGGGCCGCGATCGTCGGCTACCGGCGCTGGCTGTCGCACCGCTGGCCGGGGCAGTGCCGCTACACCCCGACGTGCAGCGCGTACGGGCTGGCCGCCGTGGAGCGGCACGGGCTGGCCGTCGGCGGACGGATGGCCGCCGACCGGCTGCGCCGCTGCCGGCCCGACGTGCCGCGCGGCACCCACGACCCGGTCCGCTGACCGGCCGTCGTGACGCCCTGAGCTGCGCGGACGTCTCCACATGAGTGGGGCGGATCGGCCATGATGGGGCGATGGAGATCCGCTCCGACGACGGCGCCCGGGTGAGGATCCGGCCGGTGGGCTACCAGCCCGGGGTCGAGCCGCCCGACGACCCGGACGAGGCGGCGGGCTGGGACGACTGGCTGCTCGTCGAGACCGACGCCCGCACGGCCGACGGGCAGGCCTGGTCGCACCTCGAACCCTGCCTGACGGTGGCCGAGGCGTACACGCTGGCGGGTTGGCTGCGGCAGCAGGCCGAGACGACCGGCGACCCGGCGGAGCCCTCGGCGGTGGCACGCTTCACCGAGCCCAACCTGGCCTTCCGCGCCCGGGTGCTACGGCGTCGCCGGCTGGCGCTGACCGTCGAGTTCTCGTACGAGTCGCTGCCGCCGTGGCTGCGACGGCAGCCGCTCGGCGCGGTCTACCCGTTGACGCTCATCGTGTCCGCCGACGCCCTCTCTCTGGCCGCCGAACAGTGGGCGCGGGAGGCCGACGGGTATCCCCGCCGAGTCGACTTCTGACTGCCGGCGCCCCGGCCGCGGCCCGCGACCTCCAGACTCGACGGTCCACCGTCACCGTAACGTCGAAGTCCGACGTGCCGGGGAACGCCGGTTCAGCCCTGTCCCGCCATCCGGTCGGCGAGGTGACGCAGCGCCGGGGCGGCGGCGAGCAGTGTCTCCCGGTCCGGGGTGTCCAGCTCGGCCAGGGCGGCGCCGAGCAGGTCACGCCGGTGCCGCCCGTACGCGGCGATGCGTTCCCGGGCCGCGTCGGTCAGTTCCAGGCGGACGGTGCGTCGGTCGGCCGGGTCCCGGTGCCGGTGCAGCAGGCCGGCGGTGGTCAGCTCGCCGACGAGCGTGCTGATCGTGTTCGGCGCGGTGCCGAGCCGCTCGGCGGCCTCGCGGACGCCGATCCCGGGTCGCCGCTGCACCAGCCGCAGCACCTCGACCTGGGCGTCCGGCAGGGCGACCCGGCCGGCCCGCTGGCTGGCCGCCCGGCGCAGCATCCGGTGCAGGTCGCCGAGCGCCCCGCCGAGCTGGTCGACCGTCTCGTCCGTCACAGGCATGCCCTTCACGGCTCAACAGCTCTGTTGTCAGAGCTATCGTATGCGGGCCGAGCCGCCAGCGAGGGGACCGCCATGCCGCACGCCACCGCGCCGCCCGTCCGACCGGGCGAGCGCGTCGCCGTGCCCACCGGCCGGGCCGCCGTCGGGCTGCTGGTGCTGCTCGGCGCGCTCACCGCGGTCGGGCCGCTCTCCCTGGACACCTACCTGCCGGCGTTCCCCGAGATGACCCGAGACCTGTCCGCCAGCCAGGCGCAGATCCAGCTCTCGCTGACCACCTGCCTCATCGGCATGGCCCTCGGCCAGTTCGTCACCGGCCCGCTCAGCGACCGCTTCGGGCGGCGCCGACCCGTGCTTGTCGGCGTCGGCGCGTACACCCTGTTGTCGTTGCTCTGCGCGGCCGTGCCGTCGGCCGAGACCCTGGCGGCGGCGCGGCTCGCGCAGGGCTTCGCCGGCGGCATGGGCGTGGTCGTCGCCCGCGCCGTCGTCCGCGACCTCTACGCCGGCCGGGACGCCGCGAAGTACTTCTCCCGCCTCACCCTGATCTTCGGCATCGCCCCGATGGCCGCGCCCGCCTTCGGCAGCCTGGTGCTGCGCTTCGGGGACTGGCGTACCGTCTTCGTCGCCCTCGCCGTGATCGGCGCGCTGCTCGCCGCCGCCGTCGCGTGGCGGCTGCCGGAGACGCTGCCCGCCTCGCGGCGCAGCACCGGCGGCCTCGCCGCCACGGCCGCCGCCGGCCGCTCACTGCTCACCGACCGGATCTTCCTGGGGTACGCGCTCGCGCAGGGCCTCGCCTTCGCCGCGCTGTTCGCCTACATCTCCGGGTCGTCCTTCGTGTTCCAGGACGTCTTCGGCGTCTCGGCCGGCGCGTTCAGCCTCATCTTCGGCGTCAACTCGCTCGCCCTGGTCGCCGCCGGCCAGCTCAACGCCCGCCTGCTGGACCGCTTCGAGCCCCGCCCGCTGCTGGTGTGGCCGTTGGGCGTGGGGGTGCTGGCCGCCGCCGTCCTGCTCGTGGGCACGCTGCTCGGCAGCCTGCCGCTGGTGGCGGTGACGCTCTTCGTCTTCGTCGGGTCGCTCGGCATGGTGATGCCGAACGGCACCGCGCTCGCCCTGGACCGGCATGCCGCCCACGCCGGTACGGCCGCCGCCCTGCTCGGCACGATCCAGTCGCTGGTGGCGGCGACGGCCGCGCCGCTGGTCGGGCTGGGCGGGGAGGGCAGCGCCGTACCGATGGCCGTGGTGGTCACGGGGGCGGCGGTCGCCTCCCTCGCCGTTGTCGGCACCCTGGCCCGCACCCGCCGGCACTGACCGGGGCGCTGGCCGCCGCTTCCACGTTCCTTCCACCGGGTTTCCACGCCGCGCCGCGATCGTTGACGGCAACGCGGGACGGCTGCGCGGCAACGCACCCGTCCCGACCCATCGACCAGCGGCTGGACCGTGGGACCCGGGCGGCGTTTCTCCATCTGGACGGACACCGGCACCGGCACCACTGACGGGGGCCAGCCGCTGGACAGGAGAGCGGGGAGGCATCGATCTCATGTACATCGCAACCGCCGGTGATCCGGGCCGGGGAGGTGAGCGGCGGATGACCAGAAGTGCGGGTCTACGCGGCCTCGCCATGGCGGTCGCCGCGACGACGGCGCTGTCCCTGCCGATCGCCCCGGCCAGCGCGGCCAGCCCCACCGGGGAGGTTCCGGCAGCCGCCGCGGCGGTGGTCCCCATCGCCGCCACGGAGGTGCGGAACTACGCCTGGTTCAACCAGAAGACCGACAGCGACATGCACGGCGGACTCGTGGGTCACGTCAGCCGGCTCATCAATGCCGCCCCGGCCGGGGCGACACTCTCCCTCACCCTCTATTTCTTCAACCGGCAGGAGATCGTCGACGCCCTGCGCGGTGCCGCCGCCCGGGGCGTACGGGTGCGGGTCGTCATCAACGGCAGCCAGGTCGGGACCGACCACCACACGGCGCTCAAGTCGATCCCCAACGTTCGGCTCGTGACGTGCGGCCAGCGGCGCTCCGACGGGCAGTCCACCCGTGGCTGCATGAGCACCCGTACGGGAGCGGCGCCGCTGAACAACCCGCCGCTGCTGCACGACAAGTTCATGACCATCTCCAGCGTGCGACTGGCGGGCGGCGGGACGGCGCGCAACGTCCTCTACGTCTCCTCGGCGAACCTCGACCACTACCGGGCCTACGAGAACGCCCTCACCATCAGCCACGCCGGCCTGTACAGCACCTACCTCGGCTACTTCAACGACCTCATGCGGTACGGCAGCTCCGGCCGGACCAGCCCCAACTACGGCCGGACCACGACGGTGGGCACGCACCGCGTCTACACCTTCCCCCGCCGGGAGGCCGCAGGCAGAACGCCGGGCAGCGCGAGCAACGACCCGATCGCCAGCCTGTTGAAGTCGACCAACTGCTCCGGGGGAACCAGCATCGACCTGGCGAACTTCCGGATCCAGCGGGCGGCCGTGGTGAAGGAGCTGAAGGCCGCGCGGAGCCGGGGCTGCCAGGTCCGGATCGTCACCGGCGCCACCTCGGGTCGGCCGCACGACGCCGGCCCGCCGATGAAGGCACTGGTGGATCTCGCCCGCGCGATGCCGGTCCACCTGTGCGGCTACACCGCCGCCGGAGGAATCCCGATGCACGAGAAGTTCATGATCATCCGCCGGGGCGGTCAGTCGACGCTCTACACAGGCAGCCACAACCTCACCTACCGGGCGCTGCGGCAGAACGACGAGAACATCCTGGCGCTGCGCAACCATCCGCTCGCCACGCCGTTCCAGCAGCGCTTCGAGCAGCACCACAGCACCTGCCTGCCCTATCGGCCGCCGGCGGACGCCGGGTCCACCGCCGACGTCGAGGATGCGGGCTGAGCACACCGCCAACCCGGGGGCTGGCCCAACCGGGCCAGCCCCCGGGGGGTTCACGGTGCGGGCGCCTCATTCAGCAGCGCTCGGACCTGCTCGGCGTCCGGGTGGTCGAGGCCGGTGAAGATGTCCAGCGCCTGCCGCCACGACTCCCGGGCGGCGTCGATCTCGCCGCCGCCGTGCTGGGCCTCGCCCAGGTTGCGCAGGGTGAGCGCCTCGTTCATCCGGTCGCCGAGCCCCCGGTAGAGCCCGAGGGCCCGCTGGTAGCAGGCCAGCGCCTCGCGGAGGTCGACCTGGCGGTAGGCGTACCCGAGGCTGTCCAGGGCTCCCGCCATGCCGACCGGGTCGCCGAGACGGTCGAGCAGGGCCAGCGCGCGGCGACAGTGGTCGATCGCCTGCTCGTGGTCGCCGAGCAGCGCGTGGCACCAGCCCACCGAGTTGTGCGTGTTGGCCACCCCCCGCTCGTGACCGGCGCGCTCGAACAACTCCAGCGCCCGCAGGTCGTGTCGGAGCGCGTCGCGGATGTCGCCCCGCTGCTCGCACAGCCAGCCGAGGCTGCGGCAGGTGAACCCCTGACCCACGAGGTCACCGAGCCGGCCGAACAGCTCCAGCGCCCGCCCGTAGTCCGCCCGCGCCGCGTCGAAGTCGCGCAGCCGCACGTGGGCGCCGCCCCGGATCCGGTACGCCTCCGCCTCGGCCGCCTGGTCGCCCTGCCGCCGCGCCGCGGCCACCGAGGACTCACCGACCCGCACCCAGTCCAGCCAGTGGCCCCGTCGGGCGAAGAAGTTGGCCATGGCCCAGGCGAGCCGCCACACGTGCCCGTCCAGGCCGGAGCGCTCCGCCCGGTCGAGCGCGGCGAGCAGCACCCGGTGCTCGGCGGTGAACCATCCCAGGGCCGCCTCCCGGTCCGCGAACACCTCCGGGCGTACGCCCGCGACGGCCGGGGGCGCCTCCAGCGGATCCCGGTGTGGCCAGAGCAGCCGGTCGGCACCCGTCGCCGTGTGCAGGCAGTGGTCCAGCACCCGGCGCAGCGCCGAGGGCCGCTCACCGTCGCCGGCCGGAGTCAGCTCGTCGGCGTACGCGCGCAGCAGGTCGTGCAGCGCGTACCGGCCCGGGACGTGCTCGACGACCAGGTGCGCCGCCGCCAGGTCCCGCATCGCCACCCGTGCCTCCTCGACGGGCGACACGGCGAGGCTGGCCGCGGACTCGACCGTGACGTCCGGGCCGGGGTGCAGCGCCAGCAGCCGGAACAGTCGGGCCGACGCCGGCGGCAGCGCGTGGTACGACCACGAGAACACCGCCCGGACGTCGGTGTCGCCCACGGCGAACGCGTCGAGGCCGCCCCCGCCCGCGCGCAGCTCCCCGGCGAGCGCGGCCAGGGCGAACTCGGGATGGCTCGCCGCCCGGGCCGCCACGATGGCCAACGCCAGCGGCAGCCGCCCACACGCGTCGATGATCTGCTCGACCGCCGCCGCCTCCCCGGCCAGCCGGGCCCTGCCCACCCGGCGGCGGAGCAGCTCGTGGGACTCACCCGTGGTGAGCAGGTCGAGCCGCAGCGGCCGGGCGCCCTCGGCGACCACGAGGCCGGAAAGCTGGTTGCGGCTGACCACCACCGTGGCGCAGCCGGCCGCACCCGGCAGCAGCGGGCGGGCCTGCTCGACCTCGCGGACGTTGTCGACCACGACGAGGACCCGGCGACCGGCGAGCAGGCTGCGGTAGAGCCCGGTCTGCGCCTCCAGGGTCGCCGGCACCCGCTCGGGCGGCACGGCGAGCGCGTCGAGGAAGCCGCGTACCGCCTCGCCCGGGCTCGTCGGCGTGCCGACCGGGTCGTAGCCGCGCAGGTCCACGTACAACTGGCCGTCCGGGAAGTCGTCGCGCACGCTGTGGGCCAGGCACACCGCGAAGAGGGTCTTGCCCACGCCGGCCAGCCCGCTGACCAGGACGGTCGGGGAGCCGTCCGGTGCGTCGAGCAGGAGCCGCCGGGCCGCGGCGAGTTCCCCGGCGCGGCCGACGAACTGCGGCGGGTCGGGCGGCAGCAGGCACGGCCGGGCCGGCTTCACCTGCTCCGCCGGTACGCGAGGCGACGGCAACCGGCGGCGGAGGATGTCCCGCTGGAGGGCCTGCAACTCCGGCGCGTCCAGCCCCCGTTCGCCCAGCAGTACGAGGCCCTCCCGGCACACCTCGGCGGCCTCGTCGACCCGCTGCTCGGCGTAGAGCGCCAACGCGAACAACCGGCGCACCCGCTCGTCGTACGGGTCGTCGACGAGGGCTCCGGACAGTTGCGTGATCGCCTCGGCGTGCCGCCCGAGCGCGGCGAGCCCTTCGGCGCAGTCGCGGCGGGCCGCCCGGCGTGCCGCCTCCAGCCGCGCGACCCTCGGCCGTACGAACGGGCGGTCGGCCACGTCGGCGAAGGCCGGGCCACGCCACAGCGCCAGCGCGCCCCGGAGTCTCGCCACGCCCTGCTCGGTCAGGTCGTTCTCGCCGGCCGAGACGAGTCGGCGGCCCTCCACGCACCAACGCTCGAAGCGGTCGGCGTCGACGGCGTCGTCCGGCAGGTCGAGGCGGTAGGCGACACCGCCTCCCGATCCGACCGTCCGCAGCACCGGATCGCCGTCGGCCCGCAGCGCCCGGCGCAGGTGGTACACGTGGCTCCGGAGTGTCGCCCGGGCGCCCGCCGGTGACGTCACGCCCCACATCAGCTCGACGACCCGGGACGCCGGCACCGCCGAACCCGCCTCGACCAGGAGGATCGCGAGCAGTTCCACCAGTTTCGGCCCCAACCGTACGGGTCGGTCGCCGTCGGACACCTGCACCGGACCGAGCACGCTGATGCGCAACACTCAGGACTCACGCTCCCATCGCCGCATCCGGACTACGGTAACGGTCGATTTGATTACCGTGTGTACGGCATGTCCGGCGTCCCGGATGGCGGGCGGCGTGAGCCGTGGCGGTGAGTCAGCGGACCGTCACGGTGTTGCGTGGAAGGGCGCCTCGGCGACCGTACGAACGACAGGGGTCGGGCTCGTGGAGCCCGACCCCTGTGCCCGTGAACCGATCAGCGGAGCGTGGCGGCCCCCGCGTCGGCGTACCGCTCGTCGAGGTCGCCCGAGGGTGCGCCGCCGACCCCGATGGCGCCGACGACCTGCTGGTCGACGGAAACCGGCACGCCGCCGGCGAGGAACAGCGTCCCGGGCATGTCGCGCAGGGTGGCGCCCGGCCCGGTGACCCGGCCGGCGAGCGCGGAGGTCGGCTGGCCGAACGAGGCGGCGGTGAACGCCTTGCGCGTCGCGGACTCGGCGGTCTGCGGGCCCGCGCCGTCGCCCTTGAGCTGCACCTGGACGGTGCCGGACCGGTCGAGGACGACGACGGTGACCCGGTGGCCGTCCTTCTCGGCCGCCTTCAGGGTCGCCTGCGCCGCGCGCAGCGCCGCGTCGATGTCGAGCGACGGGTTGGCGACGACGTCGCCCCGGGCGGCCGGCGCGGCGGGCTTCGCCGCCACCACCGACCCGGTGGTGGTCTTCGCCTCCGCTGCCGGCCCGGCGGCGGAGGCGTTGACGGCGACGCCGGTGACGGCGACGAGGCCCAGGGCTCCGGCGCCCAGGCCGAGCGCCGCCCGGCGGCGGATGTTCTTGATCATGTGGTGCTCCTCCGGTCGAGGCGTCAGGTCGAACTGGCACCTCCCACCCTCGCCGCGACGCGGGGTGCCCACATGGCGCGCTCGATGCAACCCCGTTACATCGGATGGTTGATTCATCCGGGCCAAAACTGCCGTACGCTGGACTTTGTCAAGATCATCTGATCGTGGGGCGGGAGGTGGACACGATGCGGACGGACCCGCTGCGCCCGGCGATGCGGTGGGGATTCCTGCTCCTGCTGGCCGCCGCCGCCTCCCGCTATGTCGTACGCCACAGCTGGGACGACCGCACCGCCCTGGTGCTGGCGCTGACCGGGGCACTGCTGGCCGCGTACGCCGTGAACGAGCTGGGGCGGTTCGCGCCCGGAACGCGCTTCGCGGCGATGCTCGTCGTGTTCCTCGCGCTGGTGCTCGTCGCGCCGAGCTTCGCCCTCGTGTCGATCCCGCTGTTCTTCGTGGGCCTGCGCCAGCTCCCGCGCCGCGCGGTCTGGCCGCTGGCCGGGCTGCTGACCGGCGCGGTCATCGTCGCGCAGGTCCGGCTGGCCGACCGGCTCGACCCCAGCCTGGTGCTCGGGCCGGTGGGCGTGGCCGCCATCACCACCGTCGTCTTCCTCGAACTCGACCGGCAGAACCGGGCCCGGCAGCGCGCCCTCGACGACCTCCTGGCCGCCCGCGACGAGCTCGACCGCAGCCAGCACGAGGCCGGGGCGCTGGCGGAACGGGCCCGGCTCTCCCGGGAGATCCACGACACCCTCGCCCAGGGCCTGTCGAGCATGAACCTGCTGCTCCAGGCCGCCGACCACGACTGGGACGCCGAGCCGGAACAGGCCCGCGGGCACGTGCGGCAGGCCGCCGCGACGGCCCGGGAGAACCTGGCCGAGGCACGCCGCTTCGTGCGTGGCCTGGCCTCGCCGGCACTCGACGGCGCCTCCCTGACCGACGCCCTGCGGCGGCTGTGCGCGGCGGCCGAGCGCGACACCGGGACCCCGGTCCGGTTCGCCGTGACCGGCACGGTCGCGCCGCTGGGCGTCGACAACGAGGTCGCCCTGCTGCGGGTGGCGCAGAGCGCCCTGGCCAACGTCCGCAGCCACGCGCAGGCACGACAGGCCGCCGTGACGCTGACCTACGGCGACCAGGAGGTGATGCTCGACGTGTACGACGACGGCACAGGCTTCGACCCCACGGTGACCAGCGGGTTCGGGCTGACCGGCATCCGGGAGCGGATAGCGCATCTCGGCGGCACCCTCGCCGTCGAGAGCGCACCCGGCGAGGGCACCGCGCTCGCCGTCAGCCTGCCGCTGCGGGACACCCGGTGACGCCCCCGCTGCGGCTGATCCTGGTCGACGACCACCCGGTCGTCCGCGCCGGGCTGCGGGCGCTGCTGGGCAGCCGGCCGGACATGACAGTGGTCGCCGAGGCGTCCACGGCCGACGACGCCGTCCGGCAGGCCGCCGCGCTGCGCCCCGACGTGGTGCTGATGGACCTGCAACTCGGCGACGGGGTCGACGGCGCCGTCGCCACCACCAACCTCCTCGCCCTGCCCGACCCGCCGCGCGTGCTGGTCCTCACCACGTACGACACCCAGGAGGACATCGTGCGCGCCGTCGAGGCCGGCGCGACCGGATACCTGCTCAAGGACTGCCCGCCCGACGACCTCTTCCGCGCCGTGCACGCCGCCGCGGCCGGGCAGACCGTCCTGTCCCCGCCGGTCGCCGCCCGCCTGATGAACCGGATGCGCGGCCCGCAGGAGAACCTCAGCGCCCGGGAGGTGGAGATCCTCACGCTGCTCGCCCGCGGCCACGCCAACAAGGAGATCAGCCGACGGCTGTTCATCAGCGAGGCCACCGTCAAGACCCACCTGGTCCGCATCTACGCCAAGCTCGGCGTCGACTCGCGTACCGCGGCGGTGCACGCCGCCGTCGAACGGAAGCTGATCCGACTGTGAGACGCCGCGCCCGCGCCCTGCTCGCCCTCGCCCTCACGCTCTCCCTCGCGACGGCCGGCTGCACCCGGCCCGAGACCACACCCGCCCCGGAGGCCACCATGACCGCATCCACCGACCAGGACCTGCTCGCCGCCGCGAACACCGGCGACCCGACGACGGTACGCGCGGCGCTGGCCGCCGGCGCCGACATCGAGGCCCGCGACGCCCGACGGCGTACGCCGCTGCTGCTGGCCGCCGCGAACGACCACGTCGAGGCCGCCCGGATCCTCGTCGAGGCGGGCGCGGACCCGGACGCGCTCGACGACCAGCACGACACCCCGTGGCTGGTGACCGGCGTGACCGGCAGCGTCGCGATGCTGGAGGTGCTGCTGCCCGCCAAGCCGGACCTCACGATCGTGAACCGCTACGGCGGGATCTCCGTCATCCCCGCCAGCGAACGCGGCCACGTCGACTACGTCCGGCGGGTCGTCCGCACCGGCATCGACGTCAACCACGTCAACAACCTCGGCTGGACGGCCCTGCTGGAGTGCGTGATCCTCGGCGACGGCAGCCGGCCGTACCAGGAGATCGCGGAGATCCTCGTGGCCGCCGGCGCGCGCGTCCAGCAGCCCGACCGCGACGGCGTCGACGCGCTGGAGCACGCCCGTCAGCGCGGGTACGCCGAGATCGTCGCCATCCTCTCCCGCTGACCAGCGGCGCTCCCTGCCACCGGCCGCGCTGACCCGCGCTGCCCCCGGCGTCCGGTCGCGCTGACCGGCGGTGCTCCCGGCCGCCGGCTTAACCGGTCGCCGAGGCTCGCGGGCCGGCGGTAGCGTGCCGGCGTGTCCCGCATCGTGACCCTCGTCCTGGTGGATGCCACCGGCGCACCACTGGGCGCACTGCCGCCGTTCGACGTGGCGTCGCCCTGGTGGCAGGAGGTCGCTCCCGTCGTGGCGGAGGCCCGTCGGCGGTACGGCGTCGAGGTGGCCGTGCTGCGCCTGCTGACCGGAGCCGGGCCGCAGGCGACGGGTGGCGCGGTGACGTACCTCGGGCAGGTCGCCTCGCCGCCGAGCACGCCGCTCCTGCCGGCGCACGTCCCACTCGCGGCGGACCCGCTGCGGGCCCCCTACGCCGAGCCCGGCGGCCCGGCGCGCAGCCTCGCCTGGGCGACGGGAGAGCTGCGGCGGCTCGGCCGCCCGGTGGAGACCACCACCCAGCAGCGCACCTGGAACCTGTCGGCCATCTGGCGGCTCGACGGCCCGGGCGGCACGGCCTGGCTGAAGCAGGTGCCGGTGTTCTTCCGGCACGAGGCCGCCGTGCTGCGCTGGCTCGGCCGCACGGTGCCGGGGAGGGCGCCGACGCTGCTCGCCGACGACGGCGACGGCCGGATGCTGCTCGACCACGTGCCCGGCGAGGATCGCTACGGCGCGCCCATCGGGGAGCGGCTGGCGATGGCCGCCGGCTTCCACCCGGTGCAGGTGCGGTCCGTCCCGGACGTGGCGGAACTGGTCGCGACGGGCGTACCCGACCTGCGCGGCCACGCCCTGCCGGGCTGGATCCGGTCCCGGCTGGCCGGCTCCTCCACCGTGGAAGCCCTGCTGGCGGGGTTGCCGGCAAGGCTCGACGAGGTGCGCGGGTGCGGGCTGCCGGAGACGCTGGTGCACGGGGACCTGCACCCCGGCAACGTGCGCGCCTTCGCCGGCCGGCACGTGGTCATCGACTGGGGGGACTCGTTCGTGGGACACCCGGCGTTCGACGTGCTGCGGCTGGTCGAGGGGCTACCTGATGCCGCCGCCTCCCCGGTGCTCTCCGAGTGGTGTGGGCGGTGGCGGGCCGAGGTGCCGGGGTGCGAGCCGGAACGGGCCGTGGAACTGCTGCGGCCGGTCGCGGCGCTGCGGATGGCAGCGGTGTACGCGATGTTCCTCGACGGGATCGAGGAGAGTGAGCGGGTCTACCACGCGACGGACGTCGACACCTACCTTGAGCAGGCACTCACGCTGTGACTTCGCGCGAGCCGCGTTCTATATCGACCTGCTTGCGAGCAGGGGAGTGTTGCTCGGGGAGCCTCATTCTCGACAGCTCCACGGCAAGCTGCGGGAGTTGCGCTTCTACCTGGAGCGCAATGCGGTCCGGGTCACGTACTGGATAGCCTCCGAGCGGCGGATCATCCTGCTGACCGTGTTTCGCAAGACCCGTATGCGGGAGGACCGGGAGATAGAACGAGCCCGGCGAGCGCTCGAGCGATGCGTGGCGGAGTTTCACACCGTGAACGAGGGGGCGTAGCGATGAGTGATCGCGTCGACTGGAACGACCTGCGCGACCGCCGGATGGCGGAGCCCGGGGCTGCCGAAGCGTACGAGGCGACGCGCATTGCCTTCGAGCTCGGGCAGGATGTGCGACATCTGCGGGAACACAACGGCTGGAGCCAGGACCAGTTGGCGCGGGCCGCCGGCATGACCCAGTCTGCCGTGGCCCGGTTCGAGGCTGGCGGTACCGTGCCGACCCTGCCGGTCCTGGAGCGTCTCGCACGGGCTCTCGACATGCGGCTGGACGTGAGGTTCGCCCCGAACTCCGACGCCGCCTGAGCGCTCACACACCCCGCCAGGCTCGGCCGCCTCGGGGCGATCGCCCGGGCGGTGGCATACACGTCGGCGGGGGAGGGCGTGCGCCAGCCGCCAGAGGATTCGCCGGTCGGTCGCCGGTGTGCTCCTGGCGGGTCAGGTCGGCGTAGCGGTAGGCCGACGTTCTGGTTGCGGTCCGACGAAGGACGTCGACATCTACCTTGAGTAGGCACTCGCGCCCGCCGCCCCGTGACGCCGTTCCTCCGGCGGATGCAGGGACACCCGCACGCCCGGCAGGTCGGCGAGGGTGGCTTCGATCAGGGGGCGGACCTCGGCCCAGTCGAGGCCACCGTTGCCGCAGCCGAGCGCCGGAACCGCCACCGAGGCGATGTGGTTGTCGCGGAGGACGCGGACCAGATCGAGCAGCCCGGATTCGATGTCAGCGCGACGCGACTGGGAGCGCCAGTGGCCCTTGGTCGGGAAGTTGATGACGTAGCGGTGCCGGCCTGGCGCACCCGAGTCGTACACGAACATGCGCCCGAGGTGGACGGTGCCGGCGGCGCACGCGGCGCGGTATGCGGTGAAGTTCGCGGGGTGGGCCTGCTTGAAGGCGAGGGCGAGGCCCTTTCCCATCACGCCGACGGTGTTGACGGGGTTGACGAGCGCTTCGACGTCCGCGTCGAGCAGATCGCCGTGCCGAATGCTGATCATGAAGCCGTTGCTATCACCCGGCTGTGACACCGGGACCAGGTCGCCGCGTTGTGGGGCCTCGACGACGGCCCGCGCGACTAAACGCGGTGGCGGTCCGAGACTGGCGGGGGCGCACTACGCTGCGGCCCACTTCATCGAAAGGAACAACCATGCGCAGGACGCTGCTGCCGCTGGCCGCGCTCGCCCTGGTCCTCGTGGCGGGCGGGTGCAAGGTCGAGATCAACGGCGGCGCCACGTCAGGCCCCGGCGGTACGACCGTGCCGTCGGACTCACCGGTGGCCGACCCGCCGTTCGGCGACGGCAGCAGCGCGAACGACAACGTCTCGCCGCCCGCCGCGCAGCCCGCGAAGGTCCCCGCGCTGACCTGCGACCAGGTGGCCGAATCGGAGCTGGGCAGTACCAAGGTGCGGTACAACAACTACCCCGATCCGATCCCGCTGACCGAGGGGCGCTGGGCCGGTGAGGACGGCGTGGTGGTCGCCCTGCAACCGCCGTGCGCGATCGGTGACCTGACCGGCGACGGCGCCGCCGACGCGCTGCGCGCGGTCATGCTCGACGGCGGCGGGACGGGCAAGTTCTGGGGCATCGTGCTCTGGCGCAACGTCAAGGGCGCCCCGGCCTATGTCGGCACGGTCGATCTCGGCGACCGCACCCCGATCGAGAAGATCACCATCAGTGCCGGCCAGGCGCAGGTGGTCTACCTGACCCGACCCGACGACGCCTCAATGGTCGAGTTGGTGATCGAACGGACGGCCACCTACCGGCTCATTGACGACAAGCTGGAGGAGATCGGGTACGTCGACAAGCCGCATTCCTAGTCCGCGCTGAGCCGCTCCTGCGCCTGCGACCACGGCAGCTCGCTGGAGCCGTTCCGGGTGAGCTGCCCGAGCGCCAGCAACACCAGCAGCGGCTTGTGTGGCGCCCGCCGGCCGCGCTGGTGGTGCAGGCGCAGCGAGGTCAGCCGGTCTAACACCTCTTGGCGGCTGCTCATGCGGCGATGGCTCGGGCGGTGGCGTACACGTCGGCGGGAAGGGCGTGCGCCAGCCGCCAGATGATGCGCATGGGCCGATCCCCGGTGTGCTCGCGGTAGGTCATCGGGCCGGCGTAGAGGTAGGCCGGTGCGCCCAGATCGCGATCCGCCACCCGCGTCTCCCGCACGAACAGGTGCACCGTCGACCCGCGCGAGGCGTGGTGGATGTACCGCTGGCCGGTCACCGAGGCCGACGACGTGGTGCTCTGCGACTCCCACTGGAACAGGCTGTCGGTGATGGCCCGGTCGGCGTACATGGTGGTGGGGGAGTAGTGCTGCTCCGACTTGACCAGGGTGACGAAGAAGAGGTCGGCCTGGGCGTCGGGCAGCCACTTCACCCCCTCCCGCAGCGACCCCGGATTCGGCATCCCGAAGGCGGCGCACGCCTCGTTGCGGCTGTAGCGGGCATGCACCCGCAGCGGCACCGCCGCCGACAACGGCTCCGGCGTGACCCGGTGGATCCGGTCGCGCAGCACCTCGGCCACCTGCCGCAGCTCGGCGCAGCGGGCCGGTTCAGCCCAGAGCCGCGCCAGCCGCTCCTCCCGTGCGGCCAGCGAGGCGTTCGGCCCCCAGAGGTCGAAGTGCAGCATGTCCCACAGCCGCCCGGGACTGGGCCACTCGCCCGCCGCCACCCGGGACAGCAGGTCCAGGCGGTCCGGGTCGTCGAGGTGCAGCATCCGCCCGATGGCCCGGCCCAACTCCCGGTCGTCAGACCCGGGCGTCGAGGTCTCCACCCCGGCGAGCCGGCGCAGCCCGGTCCACCCACCGATGCTTGCCGACCGGTACACGTCCTCGACCTCCACGCCGGTCTCGCGCAGGAACTCGGCGAGGCTGACGTCCCCGAGGTGTCGTAGTTCCGCCAGCAGTCCGTTTTTCGACGTCGGCATGACCGTGCGCAGGTTGTCGAGCACGACTCTGCGGGCGACCGGGTCCAGTTGGATGTGGCATCCGCTGGGCAGCGAGGGGAAGTCCTGCTCGACGGCGTCCCTGATCGCCCGGCGGCTGACCCCGGTCAGCGCCCGCCAGCGCAGGTCGAAACGGAAGTTGGCGTGCTGCCCGCCGATGAAGTCGAGCACCGTCAGGCAGGGCTTGTCGTCGTCCAGGCGCAGCCCGCGGCCGAGCTGCTGAAGGAAGATCGTGGCGCTCTCGGTGGGCCGCAGCATCAGGATCGTGTCGACCATCGGCAGGTCGACGCCCTCGTTGAACAGGTCGACGGTGAAGAGCACCCGCAGCTTGCCAGCCTTGAACTCCCGCAGCAGGTCATGCTGCACCGGCCGGTCGACCTGGGAGGTCACCGCCGCCGACGGCACGCCGTGCCGGGTGAACCACTCCGCCATGAACCGGGCGTGGGCGATGCTCACGCAGAACCCGAGCGCCCGCATCCGATCCACGTCGACCGTGTCGCGTACCGCCTTCAGCACCAGCCGCGCCCGGGCGTCGTTGCCGGTGTAGAGGCCGTCGAGCTCGCCGAGGTCGTACCCCTGACCGCGCTGCCAGCGCAGCCGCGACAGGTCCACGTCGTCGTGCAGCCCGAAATACTGGAACGGCGCGAGCAACTGCCGCTCCAACGCCTCCCACAGATGCAACTCCACGGCCACCCGGCCGTCGAACCACCGCCGCACATCCCGACCGTCGGCCCGGTCGGGGGTCGCCGTCAGTCCCAGCAGTACGCGCGGCCGAAGCCGCTCCAACAGACCGGCGTACGTCGGTGCCTCCGCGTGGTGGAACTCGTCGACGATCACCATGTCGTACGCCTCGGGGTCGATCTCCCGCCGGTGCAGCGACTGGATGGAGGCGAAGACGTGCCGCCACCTGGTCGGGGTCCTGCCCCCGACCAGCGTTTCGCCGAAGCTGCCGTCGAGCATGACCTGCCGGAACGTCGCCAGACTCTGGGTGAGGATCTGCTCCTGGTGGGCGACGAAGAGCAGCGAGTCGACCTGTCCCTTGCGGTGCAGGCGCCGGAAGTCCAGCGCCGCGACGACCGTCTTGCCGGTGCCGGTCGCCATTACCACCAGGTTCCGGTGCCGGCCGTGCACCTGCCGCTCCGCGTCCAGATCGGCGAGGATCTCCGCCTGGTACGGGTACGGCCGCACGTCCAGGTTGGCGATCTGCGTCGGCGAGTCCTCGCGCCGCTCCCCGCTGAGGGCGTTCCGCAGCCGCTCGGCGTCCCTGCTGGCGTCGTAGCCCTCGAACGCCGGGTCGTTCCAGTAGTCCTCGAACGTGGCGGTGAACGTGTCGATGACGTGCGGCTGCTCGATGTTGGAGACGCGTACGTTCCACTCCACGCCGTCGATCAGCGCGGTCTTCGACAGGTTCGATGATCCGACGTACGCGGTGGTCATGCCGTTGGGGCGGCGGAACAGCCACGCCTTGGCGTGCAGCCGGGTGGTCCTGGTTTCGTAGGAAACCTTGACCTCGGCGCCCAGCTCGGCGAGCCGGTCGAGGGCCCGCTGGTCGGTCGCGCCGAGGTAGGTGGTGGTGATGACCCGCAGCTTGCCGCCCCGGGCGATTAGCTCGCGGATGGCGGGCTCGACGATGCGCAGGCCGTACCACTTGATGAACGCGCAGAGCAGGTCGACTTGCTCTGCGGACGCCATCTCGTGGGTGACCTCGTGGCCGATGCGTGGCTGGTGGCGGCCGTTTACCAGTAGGGCGCCGGTGGAGAGCGGGGTGGTGGGGCGTTGGGGGAAGGCTGGTTGTGCGGGCGGGGTGGGTGGGGCGGCGATGGCGTGCAGGAGGTGCTTGGCGTTGGTCACCTGGTCTTGTGCCGTTGATGCCTGCGGGCTTTCGGCGGCGATGGCGTCGGCGATGCGGTTGGCGAGCTCGATTTGGCGGCGGAGCTTTTCGTCGCCGTTGGGGACGGCGTGCAGGGCGCGGTGGGCCAAGGTGGCGATGTGGCGGGCGAGGGCGTCGGGGGCGTCGGCGGGGTCGAGCTTGTGGTGCTGGACGAGGGCGGGGTCGACGTGCTGGAGGCGGTCGGCCAGCTCGCGGGTGATGAGGTGCTCGTAAATGCCCCGCTCAAGATCCGCCACGACCGCAAGATACCTCCTGCGGCTGCAACGTCGCCTTATGGCAGGCAGCCCTGGACCTGATGTCGGGTCTATGACAGTTCTGCCCTCCACCGTTCGCGGAGTTGTCTATAGCGCTGTTCCCGGTGCTGCTGGCTGTGGCCTTTGCCGCTTTGACCTGGGCAACAGCGCGCTCGGGCAGGGGTTGCCTCGGGCAACATCGACGGAGTAGACCATTGACAGCGCAGATTGGCGCGATATGGGGGATGAACAGGTGAAGCCCCTAGGTCCCACTCGCAGGACTCAGGCCGGTAATGTCGCAGGCACGCCTTGTGGGGAGGTAGGGGCAGATGAGTGCTGAGCAGGAGCCGTTACGTGTGGTTGAAACAGGGCAAATCGCAACCGTGGCGCTAGAAGCGCCTTGGCGTTCTGCCCGCTCTGTCATCGAGTGCAAGTCGGAGGGCATCAACTGTCACCAGGCCAGCAGCGGTCACAGCGCGTAATGAGAATTGCAAAGCGGGTGGAGAAATTAATTATGCAGACCTGACGCGCCTACTGGTGGCGCGTCAGGCACTAACACATGGCCCTGTAGGGGGAGTGCTATGGCTGGTAGCGACATTTTCGACGCCTCAGCATCGGCGTTAGGGTATCTGCATCAGCTTCGCTTCGCGTTGCTCGCAAGCGTCAGGGAGCACATGAACGGAGTGAACTGGCATGTGTCGGTGGAAGTAGCCGACGACGTTGAGGTCATCTCCGATGAGAACAAAAGGTGGCAGCTTAAGCACCGTGCTGCGGGAACCAGATTAACTGACAGTAGCGCTGACCTCTGGAAAACTCTCCGCATCTGGAGTATTGCAGTCAAGAATCGGGAGGTGGACCTCTCGAAGACACGCTTCATCCTTCTGACAACTGGCGAAATCTCGGCCGGATCTGCTGCCCACTACATGCAGGATGAATCAAGAGATGTAGAATCAGCGATTAAGCTTCTCGCAGCAGCTGAACAAAAATCAAAGAGCAAAGATGCCAAGAAGAACTTCGATGCCTTTAATGCTCTTACGGGTGAAGAGAAGCGCGCTCTGTTGGCCCGCATAAGTGCGGTCGGCGAAAGCTTGAACATCGATCAAACTCGAACAGAGCTGCTGCGTCTTTGCGGCCTGGCGGTGGGACGGGCCAAGGCGGAACCTTTCTTGAATCGCTTAGAAGGGTGGTTCAATCAGCGCAGCATCGAGCTTATGCGCGCACCCACTGCCGCCCCAATAGATGGAATCGAATTCGATGAGCACTTTACCGATCTGCAGCAGCAGTTTCGGGCCGAAAACCTCCCGATTGATGATGATGTCGCATCCCTGACGGCAACTCGCCTCGAATACGAGCATAGGGCCTTTGTGCAGCAACTCTGCCTAATCGGCATAAAGAGCCGGCGAATCGAGCTAGCTGTTAGAGATTATTTGCGCGCCTATACGCAGCGATCGCGATGGTCGAGGGAGAGTCTCCTGCTGCCAGGCGAAATATCGCGTTACGAGCGACTCCTTACGGAAGAGTGGGCAGCTCACTTCGCCGAGATGGAAGAAGAGCTCGGATTGAGCGCTGCAGAAGATGAGAAGGTTAAGGCGGCCAGGAAGATATACGAATGGGTCGATAAAGTCGCTCGCATGCCTATACGTCCTGAATGTCGTGAGCCATTTGTGACGAAGGGGTCTTTTCATATGCTAGCCGATGAGCAACTGATTGGCTGGCATCCAGATTTCGAGGCAAGGCTGATCTCGCTACTTGAACCGGTAGGCGTCAGCCGTGGCTGACATAGGGTTCCTGAGCCGAGAAGAGCGGAGCCTCTACAATCCTGCGTTCGTCGGGATCCTAGTGATTCGCGCAACCCAGGGATATGAAGCGGAGCGCGGACGCGGTTGCCATATGGCCCTTGCAGCGACCGCCGCGACAATGTCCCTGACGCCGCAGGTGCGTTTTTCTTTGCCAAAGTCGACAGCTGCAAATGCGGTGAGTTGGATAGAAAAGGAGTCGGAGGCTATGGCGTTTCTTGCGCAAAGCGTGCCTGCCTATAGCCCTCTGGTGCGGAACGGCATGTTACATGCGATGCGCATGCGGGCGTTGGTTCTTGCTCCTCCTAGCGCTCTGCACGCTACGCGTGTCGTGCCGAAATTAATTAAAGGCGAGACAAGCGAAACGATAGAAATTCAACGAGCTGCTTATTTTCTTGGACGGTGGCTTCCTCAAGCAGGGAGCATGTCAACAATTCTTTCGCTTCTAGGGGTGAGGCCTTGAGCTTCCAAATCTCCCGCGTTTTTGTCTTTGGGATTGAGAGTCATGTCCGTCAGATCAAGTTTAGGTTGGGTCAACTTAATATTATTACTGGAGCCTCTCATAGAGGCAAGAGCTCGATTCTGAACATTATCGATTATTGCCTCGGAAGCACCGGCCATCCGGTCAAGGCCGGAGTCATTAGAGAGCACTCCCGCGGGTATGGCTTGCTTCTGGTAAAGGGCGACCAATCGTTGTTCGTTGCACGCCCAGCGCCAGAGGGTAAGAACGCGAGCACGACCCGGATGCATGTGGTCGTGAATCCTGGCGAAACCTACGCGCCAGTGTTCGATCAGTTGGAATTTAATGCCAATGTAGATTCAGTTAGGGATATCCTTAGCGAGTTTTGCGGGATTGACCGAACCATACGCATTCCGGCTATTGGAAACACGCCCCCTATTCCGCCTTCAATTAGGCACAGCTTGTTCTTTGTCTTCCAAGGGCAGAATGAGGTGGCTAATCCGGCGCTGCTTTTCCACTCGCAGGGCGATGAGTGGCGGCCCCAAGTGATACGTGCGGTTCTGCCGTATTTCTTGGGAGCTGTGAATTTCGAGCAAGCGGCGATGACTATTCGAGTGCGTACGCTGAAGAGAGAGCTCGCGAGCATGCAACGAGCTATCGCAGCGTCGTTGCATGCTGCTCGAAGTGCCGAAGGCCAGGCGCGTGCTCTGTTGGCAGAAGCGGCTCAAGTGGGGCTAGTTGATGATTGGCCAGAGGAGCTAGTTACTGAGTCTCAAGCTGTTGAGCTGCTCCGCAGCATCACTCAATTCCCTGGCGTCCCAGAGCAGCCGAGGGTTCAAGGCGATCGGCTTGTTTCGTTAGTGGAGCAACGTCGTGACCTGCGGGGCGAATACTCAGCATTGAATATGCGCTTAGCTCAGCTTCGCAGCGCTGTCAAGGAGAACGGCGAGTTTTTATCTGAGGCGCGTGAGCAGCGTGGTCGGCTGGCAACGCTGGGCCTGTTCAAGGGATCGAATGATGACCTGCTGGACGAATGTCCAGTATGTGGAAGTGACGTAACCAGCCATAATCAGGTCGTTGTCGACATGTCGGCTGAACTAATGCGGCTCACCGCAGAGATAAGTTCTGTCAGAATAGACACCCCGCGCATCGATTCGATGATTGCTGAACTTGAATCTCAGATTCAACTCCTAGTTGAGAGAATGCGGGCGAATCGGGCCGAGATTGACGAGCTGGAGGCAGCGAATCGCGCCCTTTCGCAGATAGCGGCAGCATCTGCGCGTGCAGCTTTAGTGCGTGGTCGGATAGGCTACTATCTAGAAACGCTTGATCGGCAAATCTCTACCGCTGTAGTCGAAGACCGCACGGCAGACCTGGAAACAGAGATATTGGAGCTTGAGGGGCGGCTTTCGAGTAGCGGAGACGCTGACCTTCTCGCCACTTTCATTTCGTTGATCAGCCAGAACCTTTGGGTGAAGGCCCGCCAGCTCAAATTGGAGCACTCAAACTATCCGGTTCGCCTAGACGTCCGTGGCCTAACAGTAATTGCCGATACGAGAAATGGTGCTGTTCCGCTTGACGAAATGGGAAGTGGTGAAAACTGGCTAGGTTATCATATTGCAGCATTGTTGGCTTTGCATGAATGGTTTGTGGAAGAAGCGCGTCCCGTCCCGGGTGTTCTGGTCCTCGACCAACCTTCGCAAGTCTACTTTCCTTCTGACTACGCTGGCGATGGGACCCAGGTTTTGCTAGATGATGACCGTGCGGCCCTAGTACGGGCGTACCAAGTTCTGAGAGATTCTGTAGCCAGGCTCTCCCCGAACTTCCAAGTAATCGTGATGGAGCACGCAGATCTGGAGGAGCGCTGGTTTCAGGACTCAATCATTGAGCGCTGGCGGGAAGATGGGGACGCTCTTATCCCAGATGGATGGATTTCGGGCGAGCAGGACTAGCTCGTCATGCGCAGGTGGAGGGCCGCGGGCTCGGTAAAGGCTGCTTCACGAGGACGTCATACGTGGGCGCGTGCTCCCAGCCGGGCCGGAGCTTGATGACCTTTCGCCAACCCCAGCTCCGATAGGCGGACTGGGCTGGGGTGTTGTCTGGCTCAGCCAGAAGAGTGCCCCGTTCCTCGGTACGCCCAGCGAGTAGCTCGTCGTGCAGCGAACTGGCGATCCCTCGGCGGCGCCAGCCGGGGGCGACCATCAGCTCGCTGATGGCGAACGTCCGCCTGCCGTCCTCGTCGGTGAACCCGGCCGGGATGGGTTCGTGGATGCCGCCCCACCACCTGGTCTCGGCGGGTAGCGGGAACCCGTAGATGTAACCGACCAACTCGCCGTCGACGGTGGCAGTGACGAGAGACCAGCCATCGCGCTGCATGTGGCCGGCGAGCTGGCGGCGGTACCGGTCCTCGCTGTGGAACTCGCCGCCGTCCACATACACCAGAAGGTAGAGCTCGACGAGCCGGTCGATGAGCCCGTCCGCCTGTTCGATGGTGTGGTGCCGCACTACCAAGCCGTCGGTCATCCGTGCACCGCCTCGTCGTATGCCTGGAGGAACTTCCGGGTGGCGGCGGTCGACCGCCGTGGCTGCCCCAGGTTGGACCGGATTTGCGCGAGGTGAAGACTCACCCGCGCTGAACTCACCTGACCGATGTCAGGCAGCAGGCTCATCGCCGTGTACGCAGCCTCGTCGAGATTGCCCTGTCGGTAGGCGGCGTCAGCGAGCTGAACCGAGTAGTAGATCTGGTTGCGCCGGAGAACGGGGGAGGGGTTCTCCGTAATGGTCCGGAAGGCGCTGGCGGCACGTTCGGGCCTGCCCAGGGCCAGGTAGGCGAGGCCCTCGATGCCCTTGACCTCCTGCGCGGTGACGAAGTGAAGGAACGGCATGTCGTCTTCACTGGCACCACGCTCGAACTCGCGGTGAGCCTTGCTCATCGCTCGATGGAAACCGCTCATGTCGTTCAGGGCGGCGTACGTTCTCGCAATACGCAGGTGCAGCAGCGTGGCCAGCCGTGGGGTGCCCCACCCAGCGGAGGATCGGAGGGCTGCTTCGGCGGCGTGCAGTGCCTCACCGGGACGGTCCCGACAGGTCAGCAGCGCGAGATAGGCGAAGGCGCGCACCTCCATCCGCGGGTCATCGGAGAACCTGGCTCTGGTGATCGCTTCATTGAGGTAGGCCCTGGCTTCCGGGCGGCGGTCCGCGTCGATCGTGAGCCAGGCGGTTTCTATGGCCAGGTCGGCGATGGTGGCTTGGAGGGCTTCACCGACATCCCGGCTGTAGGTGGCCTTCGCCGCCCACTCCGACAGCTGTGCGTGCACCCGGATGGCGAGGCCGCAGAGCTGGTTGGCGCCGACCGCCGCGTCGGCGCGGCGGAACTCGTCCACCAGCGAGCTGGCGTAGCGCACCTGCTCCATGCCGATGCTCCCCGCGTCGTGCGATCCGGCGAGCAGGTCGGGGCCGCCGGTCGCGGCAATGCCCCCGAGAGCGGCGAGGGCATGGAACTGTCGGCGGTCCGTAGTGCCACCTCCTTGCTCTGAAGCCGCTACGTCGGCATCAGTCAGTGCTGGCGGGGTTGTCATTCTGGCCTGATGCACGGGTAGGGCGGCGTGTTGCGTGACCTCGTTCGACCGGCCGGGAAGGCTGAACCACAGGAATCGGGGCGGGATCCGGAGCAACTGCGCCCAGTGCGACAGCCGATCCAGGTGCACCAGCGGCGGCCCGTTCTCCACCCGGCTCAGCTGCGCCTGCGTGATCCCCAGCCACCCCGCCACCACGGTCTGCGGCAACACGCCCCGCCCGTGGTACGGATGGCACCGGTACGCCCGGATGACCCGCCCGAGATGCCGCTCCGCCAGCGCCCGCCGCACCGGCTCGTGTTCCCAGAAGGTCGCCGGCACCACCGGCGGCGTGCTCAGTCTGTCCCGCTCGGCGGCCTGGCACGGCGCGCAGCGTCCACTGTCGTTGTCGCGGGCCAGTCGTCCGCCACATCGAGGGCAGTTCGCGTGTGTCACCGGCAACCTCGCCATGCGCAGGTGGCTCCGTCCGTCTCGCCTCGTCGAGCCTATCCATTGAAGCCGTTCCGTGGAGGCTCGGTATACGCAGCGCGCATATCGATGATGCTCGCGCCGTCATCTGTCGCAGAGCAGCCGAGCCGCAGTCTGGGCGCAGACCCGCTCAACGGAAGGAGCGCCATGCTGCTCACCGCCGACCAGACCCGCACCGGCCGAACCCTCGTACCGGACGAGCTGTTCGACCGGCTGACCGCCCGCATCGCCCACGACCACCCGGAGCTGGCCCCGGACCTGCCGGCCAGGATCGCGGACCAGGCGTTGGCCTTCCTCGGCGCGTGCGCCGTCACCGCCGAGCCGATCGGGCCGACCGATCTGGTGGACATCGGTTGGCACACCTTCATCCTCCACACCCGCGACTACGCCGAGTTCTGCGACCGCGTCGCCGGCCGCTTCATCCACCACCAGCCCGAGCCCGTGCCCGACGACAACCGTCCGTCCGCACCGGAGCCCATCGGCACCCCTATCTCCCGGACGGTCGCCGCGATCACCGCCGCCGGCTTCGCTCTCGACGCGCCGCTCTGGGCGGTGCGGGCCGCCGACTGCAGTTCGAAGTGCAACCAGTGCCACGCCGGCTGCCACGACAGCCCCAAGAAGTAGGCCGGTTGACCAGCGGTCCCGGGCATAGACTGCCCGGGACCGCGCGCGCCGGGAGGTCCGCCACATGCCACGCCGCCACTGGGAGGAGCTTCCCCACGGGGTACGGCGTGACGTCGAGCAGCACACCGGCCTGATCCGTACGGCCAGCATGATCCCGGCCGGCGCAGCCAGCGACATCGCCGTCGCCCTCGACACCGATGCCGGCCCCGTTTTCTGCAAGGGCGGCGAGGTCGACGGCCCGTTCGGCTGGCTCTATCGCAACGAGGCCCGGGTCAATCCGTGGCTGCCTGCGGTGGCCCCCCGGCTGCTCTGGACCGTCGAGCGCGACGGCTGGCTGCTCCTGGGCTTCGAGCATGCCCCCGGCCGTCATCCCGAGCTTGCCCCGGGCTCACCCGATCTGGCCCCGCTGGCGGCCCTTCTCGGTGACCTGGCACGACAGCTCACACCGTGCCCGCCCATCGCCGTGCCATCCTTCGCCGACCGCTGGCGCATGCTCATCGCCCCCGAGCTGGTCGACGGCGACACCCTCCTGCACACCGACATGACACCCCGGAACTTCCTGATCGAGACCCGATCAGGTGGTGATACGGGGGAGGCCCCGACCATCCGGCTCGTCGACTGGTCCGGTCCCGCCCGTGGTGCCGCCTGGATCGACACCGCACTCCTGCTGCTGCGTTTGATCCGCGCCGGCCACGAACCGGTAGTCGCCGAGAAGTGGGGCCGGCAGGTGCCCGCCTTCGCCGAGGCGCCCGAGGCTGCGGTGACCGCCTTCGCCGAGGCCCTGGTCGTGCTCTGGCAGCGCAAGCAGCAGGCCGCTCCGGCACCTCACCACGGCCCGATCCTCGACGCCGCCCGCCGCTGGGCCGCTCACCGGGCGTGCCCGCATAGACGGGGCAGCTCGACAGCGTCGGCAGCGTGAAGGGCAAGCGCTGACGGCGATTCGCTGCACCGCCTGCTCCGAAGCGTAGGCCCCTCAGTGAGCAGCCGTATACACACCGTGTATCGACGCCACGATCATCGCCGCATACCAGGTGCCGTGGCCGACGGCGAAGGTCGACTCATGGCCCGGGGCGGGTGCTGGCTCCGGAGTTGCGTCGACCCGAACGACACAACTCCGCTCCCGCCCGCCCCGGCGCCACTCCACCTGTCGACAGGGGCCCGAACAGTCCCTAAACACAAGGAGCCCGGCATGCCCACCCTGCTCGATGACTTCCCGGTGCTCACCCCGGTCACCGACGAGGATTTCGCCATCGCCGTCCGGGCGGTGCGTACCCACGTGCCGGAGAGCTGGCCGGAGGGCGAGCTGTGCCGCAGCGAGCGCGTCCCGTACCCGTGCCGTCTCGCCCGCTGGGGCCGGGCCACCCTGAAGGCCGCCGGCCTCACGGAAGCCCAGGTCGAGCAGGGCGGCTGGGCATGACCGCACGGGAGGCAGTCGGCCAGTGGCTGCGCCTCGTCGTGGCGGATGCGGAGCTGTCGCCGTACCTCATCGGGGTCGACCTGGAGCGGCTCGGTGCGCACCTGGCGGCAAGCCTCACCGCCGCGCTCGACAACGAGCCAGCGGCGGACGCCTGGCGCGGGCTGGGCCTGTCGGAGGAGCAGCACCGGCGGATCGTCGACTACCTGGCCGGGGTGCTCTGGGCGCTCGACGTGCCGGACGACCGGATCGCCCGCGCCCGCCGGGCCTTCGCTGGCGAGGTGGGCGCGTGACCATCGTCGCCGCCTGGGAGGCGGCCGTCGACCAGGGCGCGGACGACTTCTGGTGCACCCTGGCGGACCGCCGCCCCGGGCTGCTCCCCGAACGGGACGCGCCGCTGTTCTTCGCCGCGCTCGGCCGCCTCACGGTCGGCGGCGACGACCCGGCCGGGCGGGCGGCGCTGATGGCGGTGCTCGGCCGCGCGTACCGCCGGCACGACCTGCTGCCGCACGCCGCCACCGTCGGCGACGCGCTGCTGGCGGCCGTCGCCCGGCACGCCCGCCCACTGTGGACGCCGCAGCTCACCGACGCCTGGGAACGCGCCGGTCGCCGCGCTGCCGAGGCCGTGCGCCGCGCCGCCGCCCGAGCAGACGACGGCCCGGCCTGGTGGCCCGCCGAGGTGATCGGCCACGACCGGCCGTGCGACACCATCGCGATCCTGACCGTACGCCCCTGGCAGCGCCTACCCTTCCAGCCCGGCCAGGCGGTCTCGGTCAGCACGCCACGCCGGCCCGGCCGCTGGCGCTGGCTCTCCCCGGCCAACGCCCCGCGCCCGGACGGCACCGTCGAGCTGCACGTCCGCGCCATCGCCGCCGGCACCGTCGCCCACAGTCTCGTCCACGACGTACGCCCCGGCGAACTGCTCTGGCTCGGCCCACCGCGCGACGCCGGCCTGCGCCTGGACCCGTCCACGAAGAGAGACCTGCTGCTCGCTGCCGGCGGCACCGGCCTCGCGCCGCTGCGCGCCCTGGTCGAGCAGGTCGCCGCCGCACCCGACGGCCGGCGGGTGACCCTGGTCGTCGGCGCGCGCACCTTCGCCGACCTCTACGACGCGCCCAGCCTCGACCGGCTCCAGCATGCCCACGACTGGCTGACCGTCGTGCCGGCCTTCAGCCACGACCCCGCCGCCGAGCCCGCCGAGCAGGGCGACGCCCTCACCATCGCCCTCGACCACCACCACGCCGAGGATGACGTGTACGTCTGCGGCCCGCCGCCGATGCTCGCCGGTGCGCGGCTGCGGCTGCTCGCCGCCGGGGTGCCTGCCGAACGCATCCACCTGCCGGCGGAGATGGTGCCCTGATGGCCGTCTACCGCAGCCGGCACTCCCAGCCCGGCCCACTCACCCCGGACCGGGTCCTCGGCGTCGCGCTGCCGCGTACCCCGCTCGGCCGGCGCGGCTACCGGGTCGACGAGGTCGACGCCCTGCTGTACCGCCTCGTCCACGAGCTGCGCGACCGCAGCCGCCAGCTCGACCTCACCCGCGCCGAGAACCACCGCATCAAGGAGGCGCTGCGCACCTGGCAGGCCCGGCAGGCCGAGGAACGCTCGCAGGCCCGGCAGGCCGGCTGATCCTGAGTGGAGGGTGGTGATGGCGCCCGATCAGCCACGAATGTGGCGATCACTAGGATCGGCGCCGTGATCATCAAACGACGGCTCCCGATAGTCCTGCTAGGACTGTTGGCCGCCTTCTCGACACTGGGCGTGCCTCCCGCCTACGCCGACGAGCACGAGACCGAACCCGTCGAACCGCCCAAAGTGGAGCTGGTGCTCGACGTGAGTGGTTCGATGCGCGCCAAGGACATCGGCGGGCGTACCCGTATCGCGGTTGCCCAGGAGGCGTTCAACGACGTCGTGGACGCGCTGCCCGAGACGACGGATCTCGGCATCCGCGTCCTCGGCGCCACCTACGGTGGCGACGACAAGAAGGTCGGCTGCCAGGACACCCAGCAGCTCGTACCGGTCGGCCCGGTCGATCGGGTGAAGGCCAAGAACGCCATCGCCACCCTGCGCCCGACCGGCTTCACCCCGGTCGGGTTGGCCCTGCGCGAGGCGGCCAAGGACCTCGGCACCGGCGAGACCACCCGACGCATCGTGCTCATCACCGACGGCGAGGACACCTGCGCGCCGCCGGACCCCTGCGAGGTGGCCCGGGAACTCGCCGCCCAGGGCACCCACCTGGTGGTCGACACGCTCGGCCTCATCCCCGACGAGAAGGTACGCAAGCAGCTCGTCTGCATCGCCTCGGCGACCGGCGGGACGTACACCTCCGCGCAGAGCAAGGACGACCTGACCCGGCGGATCAAGCAGATCGTGGAACGGGCCAAGGACACCCACACCAGGACGCCGGCGAAGGTGACCGGCACCGACGTCTGCGCCAAGGCGCCCGTGCTCACCCCCGGTGTCTACACCGACCGGGAGCGGTTCGAGGAGCACCGGTGGTACCGGATCCCGGTCCAGCCGGGGCAGGAACTGCGGGCCTCGGTGAGCATCGGCCTGGACCGGCCGTTGAACCGGGACTACGGCGTGCTGCTGCGGGCCACCGCCACCGACGGGCGGGAACTGGTCCGGGGCAACGACGCCGGCAGTGGTCGTACCGACGTGCTGTCGACCGGCCTGCGCTGGTCGGCGGCGGAGGACGACGAGGACGAGGCGCTGGACGACGACAAGGGCGGCCTCTTCACGGACTCGACCGAGAAGGCCCCCGAGCCCACCGTCGTCTGCCTGGTGGTCAGCAACTCCTTCTCCGCGAAGGCGGGTGCCGGTCAGGCTCCGGGCATGCCGCTCGAACTGACCGTCGACCTGGTCGACGCGTCGCCCGCCCCGAACAGCCCGGGTCTCGGTCGAGGTTGGGTGCTGTTGGGCGTACTGACCCTCGCGGGTCTGCTCAGTGGGTTGATCGTCGGTTGGCTGACCCGTTGGTGGGTAGCGGTCTGGAGGACCCGATGAGGATGCGGAACGCTCCGATCTCAGCCCGCCGGGCGGCGGTGCTGCTCGCCGCCACCGGTGTCGCCGTCGCGCTGCCGGCCGCCGCCAGCGCGGACACGCCCACCCCGTCACCCGGGGCTGCCACCATCAACAAGGCCGGCACCTCGTTCCTCACCGCCGCCGGGATCAGCCCCGGCCAACCGGTACGGGTCGGCGCCTCCGTGGGCGACTACCTGTACTGGTCGTTCACGGCCTCGGCGGGGGACACCCACCACGTGGCGGCAACCGTGTCGCTGCCCGCTGCGGCGAGCCGGAAGGGCGATTCCACCTGGACGATCGAGGTCTTCGACGGGCTGCGCCGCCGGCAGGCGTGTGTCGCGGGGGCGCAGACCCCGGTGGCGTCGAAGAGCGCCGCCACCGTCGAACTCGACTGCGAGCTACGCCAGGTGCGCTCGTGGGCCGAGCCGTGGTCGGGCGACCCGTTGCCGGGCACCTACTACGTCCGGCTGTCCGGCACCGAGTTGCCGGAGCAGGAGTTGGGCCTGCCGATCGAGGTGAGCCTGCTCGTCGGGGTGGAGTCCGACGGCGACACCGAGCCGGAGGGCGGCGACCTGAAGGAGCCCCTGGTCCCGGCGGTGCACCCGGGCAAGGTGCTCGCTGCCGATCCGACCACCAGCACGCCGGACCCGGCGGCGACCGGTGAGGAGGAGGACGGCTGGTTCGACTGGGTCCGGTGGCCGAGCCTGTCGTCCCGCTGGTACTGGACCATCGCGGGCGGCATCCTGGCCGCCGTCGCGGGTGTGGTCGGCTTCGCCCTGACCCGCCCCCGCCAGCGCGTCGGCTGACCCTTCGCGTTGATCAAGAGGTTTGCGTCAGCCCGGAACCGGGATCCTGACGCAAACCTCTTGATCAACCGTTGCTGCCGGAACGGGGCGAACTCGGCGATGTGCGGAAGCTCCCGGTGTCGCACCAGATCGCGGGCCGACGTGCACAACCTCTTCGACCGTGGCCAGGATGCCGTAAGGCGCCGGCCCGACCACTGTCACCGCAGCGGGCACACCTCCAGATTGCGCTGAAGGGCGCATCGGCGTCCGCAGGGTTGGCGATTTCACGGCGGTGACCAAACGCCGAGGAAGAGTCGCCCGATAGTGGAGTGTGTTGGATATCCCTTCCCCAAGGCACGACACGTTGACGGTGCTGGCGGTTCTGAGCGCGGGCACCCTGACCTGGCAGTCGGCCGCGCTGATGGCGGGCCTGATGGCCGTCTGGACCGCGATGGGCCTGCTCGTCGAGTGGCAGGCGCGGCGCACCCTGATCACCCTCGCCCAGGCGGTTCCCGCAGGGCTGGTCACAATCCGTTGGGACGCCCCTGGGAGGCAGGTTGCTCGGTTGGTATGGGGTGCCGGCTCGGATCACCACGGCCAGCAGTCAAGGCCATGACGTGGGTTCCTCCGAGTCACGGCCGAAGCTCACCAGGGCACAGATCGACCAGATCGAGCGCCTCTACCGGCAGGAAGCCGATGATCTGTACAGGTATGCCTGCTCGAACTCGCTGGGCCGGATATCCGAGAGTTGGGATCTGGTCCAGACGACGTTCCACGAGGCGATCCACGCCTGGCAGAAAATCGGCCGGTACGGTCCCGACGAACGCAGGAAGTGGCTGCGCCGGGTGCTGAAGAACAAGGCGATCGACCTCTGTAGAAAACAACACGTGGTCGATCTGACCGCCGACGTCTCCCACCCGCACCCTCGCTCCGACGACACGGGCGAACGCGCGGAGTTCTCCATCGCCCTGGCCAACTGCTGGAGGGTGATCGAACAGATGCCGCCGGTACGGCGGAACGTCGTGTCCCTCGTCTGGGGCGAGTCGTGGACACCGAAGCGCGTCGCCGAGCATCTCGGGCTGGCACCGAGCACCGTTCGCGGTCATTTGCTGGAGGCACGCAAACAGTTGAGGGCCAGCGTCGGCCATCTGGTGCCGTTCATCGACGACGAGGAAGAACAGGAGCCTGCTTCATGAACAACAACGAGGAGCGGATTCCGCTCACGTTCGCTGAGGTCTACCGGCGTGCCCGTGCCGTCGGGCCTGGGGCGTTCCCGCCCTTCGATCTTCAGCGCGGCCTGGACGACCTGAAGACGTGGATCGATCGGGAAGTCGACCTCGTCGAGGAGACGGGACAGCACGACACCTCTGTTGCGGCGCGGAGGTCGCCGGCCGAGCTTCGAGGGCGCCACGACCTTCTGGAGGAATTGGTGGCATTGGCGCGGCGGCCTGAGGACGGCCCTGCCGTGCTCGTCGGGCCAGGCGGTGCGGGGAAGTCGACGCTGGCCGCCGCCCTGGCCGAGCAGGCGCGGAGTTGGGATCGGCAGGTCTGGTGGGTCTCCGCCGCCGACCTGGCCGGGCTCTCCGCGGGACTCACCAGCGTGGTGCGTGACCTTGGCGGATCACGCACCGACGTGGAGTCGATCAGCAAGGGGGCAGCTGACGGTCCGGACCGGCTCTGGCGCCTGCTGGAAGGCTCGTCGCGGAATTGGCTGCTCGTCATCGACAACGCCGACGATCCCTGGACGCTCGCCGCGGCGGACTCGCCAGCGGGTGTGCAGGATGGCGCGGGTTGGGCGCGCGCGTCGAGGCGTGGCCTGGTCGTGGTGACCAGCCGGGAGACCGACGAACGTATGTGGACAGGGGCACGAATCTTCGATGTCGGTCATCTGGGCATGGCCGATGCCGCCCAGGTCCTTCGCGATCTCGCACCGGATGCGGGTGACGAGACCGAGGCGCGGGCCCTGGCACGACGGCTCGGCGGGCTTCCCCTCGCCCTTCACCTGGCGGGGAAGTATCTGCGCTCCGGGGTCGCGCAGTGGCCCACCTTCGCCACGTACGACCAGGCCCTCGGCAGCCTGGAGGGGACCATGGTGGACCGTACCGCCGAACTCTCCCTGGACGGGCTGGCCCGCCACGGCGTTCCCCAGGCCCGGGAGCTGATGCGGCTGGCCAGCTGCTACGCGCCCGAGTCGATCCCGACCCGCATCCTGCCCAGGACCGGCTTGAAGGAGGCGCTGGACGGGCTGAGAGGCGTCGGCCTGATCCAGGAGAGCCCGGCGTCGATCACGCTTCACCCTGTCGTCACCGACACCAACCGCGCCCACCTCGAAGGACCGGAGGTCTGGCATTCCGCGATCGCGTACCTGGTGGGGGCGCTGGGAGAGCTCAGCTTCGGCCGACCGGAGCACTGGCCGCAGTATCGGCTGCTCGGCCAGCACCTGCTGGCCATGCTCGACACCGCCGCCGATCGAGTGGACCAGGAGCATCTCGCCCTGCTCATGGATGCCGCAGCCACGACGGCCAGAGCCCTCATTCACAGCGGCGCAGGCAGGGCGGCCGGCACGCTGTGCCAGATCGCCCTGGCCAGCAGCACGGCGCTGGGCGAGGAGCATCGCGCGGTGTTGCGCGTCCGGCACCAGCTCGCCTGGGCGGTTGCCAACGCGGGGGATCTGACTCAGGCAGAGGCCATCTACCAGGACGTTCTCGGCGTTCGGCGGCGCGTGCTCGGGGATCTTGACCCTGACACCCTCGACAGCCGCCACGAGTTCGGGTGGATCGCCGGTCGTCTCGGCAGGTGGCCCGAGGCCGAGCAGCGCTATCGGGACACCCTTGGCGACCGCCTGATCCAGATGGCGCCGGACGCGCGGGACACCCTGACGACGCGCCACGAGCTGGCCTATGCGATTGCCCAGCAGGGCCGCCTCGGCGAAGCCCGCCGAGCTTTCGAGGACGTTCTGCGAGATCGGCAGCGAGTCCTACCCGACAGGGCTCCGCAAACACTCCAGACCCAGCACGCCATTGCGTGGATCACCGCCAAACAGGGCAACTGGGCGGAGGCCGAGGGCCTGTACCGTGCCCTCCTCGACCTGCGTCAGGTGCTCGAGACCGATCATCCCCACGTGCTGCTCACCCTGCACGAACTCGCGTGGACGATCGCGCGCCAGGGCCGCCGGGCCGAGGCGGAGTCCATCTACCGGCGTGTCCTGGATCGCCGCAGCCGGACCCTGGGCGACGACCACCCCGAAACCGAGACGACCCGATGGGCGCTGAGCGAACTTCGGCAGGGCAGGATCGCCGACGCCGTTCATCCCGCCTGACCAAGTGGAGGTCCACATGATCCTCGGCGATCATCTCACCACCGCCATAGACGAACTGCACCTCGCTGAGCGTCCGGTCATGCTGCACGCATCACTGCGGTCCTTTGGGACGGCGGTTGACGGCGGTGCCGACGCCCTGCTTGACGCACTGCTTGAGCGCGGATGCACCGTGATGACACCCGCGTTCACGGAGCCCCAGTTCGGGCTTTCCGCGCCCCCCGACATGCGTCCGGCACGCAACGGCCTGGACTACGCCGCCCCGTCCGAGAGGAGCACCTGCCAGGAGGGGCTTCCCTACCGCGTCGACTGCGGACTGATCAACCCCCGACTGGGTGTCCTCCCCGCGGTGCTCATCAGACGCGACGGCGCCGTACGCGGCAGGCATCCGCTGAACTCCTTCGCCGCCATCGGTCCGCAGGCAGCCGAGCTGATCGACGCCCAAAGCCCCGACGACGTGTACGGGCCGATCCGCGAGTTGGCCGACCGCGACGGCAGAATCCTGCTCGTCGGCGTGGGCCTGGATCGCATGACGGCGCTGCACCTGGCGGAACAGCGGTCCGGCCGCCGCCTGTTCCGCCGGTGGGCGCGCGACGAGGACGGCGATATCCGTACGGTCGAGGTGGGGTCCTGCTCCGGAGGGTTCACGCAGCTGGAGCCACTCCTCGGCCCGCTCGCCCAGAGTGCCGTCGTGGGTGCCTCGCGCTGGCGCGCCTACCCGGCCCGGCAGGTTCTTGCCGCCGCGACAGCCGCCATCGCCGCCCGTCAGGGCATCACCCGCTGCCCTGACGCCGAATGCGTACTCTGCCGCCACGCGATCGCCGGAGGCCCGGTGGTCTCCTGACGCACACGGCCGGCGGGCGCGATCGTACGGATCAGTGCGTGGGGTTCCGACGCCATCGCGCTGACCGTTCAGGCGCAAGTGAAGTCTGGCTGCCGGCCGGGTAACTGCTCACTTGCGCCAGGCGGGGGCCATCCGTTCGGACATCTCGCGCCAGAACGTACGCAGGTCCTTGCGGTTGACCGCCTGCCAGTCCGCCCGCGCGCCCGGGCGGAACCACTGCCCGACGAGGTCGACCTGGTGGGCGCAGAAGACCTCCTCCATCTGGTACGGCAGCTCGTCGCCCTTGGGCGGCAGCGGGCACAACCGGAACGGGCAGTCGTCGATGCAGGTGGAGCCCGGTTGGACGTCGTGCGCCTGGCGGCGGCTGAGGGTGACCCGCATGGCGGTGCGGTCGATGGTGAGGCACGGAGGCAGCTCGGGCCGACTGGCCCGGGTGAGCCGGCGGGCCCGTTCGGCGCCGTCGCGGCCCCGGTCGGCGAGGTTGAGCAGCAGCATCACGTCGGCCAGCAGCCGCTGCGCCCGCGGTTCCAGGACCGCCCAGCCGTGCGAGGCCGGCAGCCAGGAGTCCTGGAGCCGGCGGATGCCGGGCTGTGGGCTGACCGTCCCCACCCGGCTGACGATCTCCCGTTCGTCGGTCCAGCAGTGTCGCTCGGGGTGCCGGTCGACGAGCGACTCGACGCACAGGTCCGCGACCCTGCGGACGAGCGGGTGCTCGGTGCCGCTGTGCCGGTACGGGGCGCGGTCGCCGCCGCCGGCGACCGAGGTCCAGAAGTCGACCAGCCCGCGCGGGTCCGATCCGTGGCCCCGTTCGCGCAGCGTCTCGCCGGGGTCGCGGGGCAGGGCCAGCAGGGTCAGCGCCTGGATGAGCACCAGGTGGGAGTACCAGAACCGGGAGTGCCGCAGCGCCTTCTCGGCCTCCTCGATCAGCAGGCTGCGGTGCGCCGGGTAGATCCGGCAGTTCGCCGCGAGGCGGAACCCCTGGGCGAGCGTGAGCTCGTAGACGCGGGCCCCGTCGGTGGCGTCGGTGGCCAGGCGGTGCACCCAGCGCTGGAGGAACCGGTGGGCCTCGTGCCGCCAGTTCGGTTCGCCGGGGCCGTGCTCGTCGTCGGCGTAGAGGAACAGCGACGGCGTCAGCCAGGTTCGCATCTCGTCGAGGCGCTCCCGGCGCGGTGGCTCGTTCGCCTGCGGCGGCTCGAAGAGCAGGTCGCGCAGCGCGCGTACGGCCGCATTGCCGCCAGCGGCGATCTCGCGGGCCGCGGCGAGCCGAGGAAGGTAGGACGTCTCGTCGGCCATCATGAGGAAAAGCTGGTCGTACTGCGGGGTGGGCCGCTGCGACCGGAGCCCGGTGGGATCGGGCGGCCGGTCCACGAGCTGCCGGGCGGCGTCGCCGTAGCGGTGCACGAGAGCGATCTTGGCGTCTTCGAGGGGGCGGTCGGTGACGGAACCGTCGCCCTGGTAGCGGCACCAGGCGTTGCGGATGGCCTGGGCCAGTCGCCGGTGCGAGGTGTGACCGGTCGTGGCGTCCATCTCGAGCGCGGCGGCGAACATCTCCAGCGCCCGGGTGCGGTTGCGGGTGCGTGTCGCCTCGTCGCAGAGCCGCCGCAGGAGAGCGACGGACCGGTTCCGGGTGGCCCTCGTGTGCCGGCCTGTCGTGGGCAGTCCCACCTTCTGCCGGACGGCGTCGCCGAGGCGGGACAGGTTCCCGGCCCGTACGGTCGGCTGCCGTCGCCCGTCCAGCTGCTCGAACGCGCCCGCGCTGCGGGTGTGCAGGGTGAGGGCGGCCAGCAGCTCCCGCCCGGGGCCGTGGTGGTGGGCGAAGGCACGATTGAGGAAGCCGGGGTCGCGCATGGCGGCGGTGAGGAAGCGCGAGCCGAGGTACGCCTGGATGACCCCGTGCTGGAAGCGCACCCCGTCCTGCCGCTTCACCACGATGTTCAGCGCGTCCCCGGTGGTCTCGGCCAGCCCGACGTCCTGGGCGTTGCCGGCGTCGAGCTTCCGCAGCCGGTTGCGCAGCTCGGTCAGGATCCACCGCTGGCCGGCGTCGGTGGCATCGTCGCCGCCGGTGAGTTCCGTCGTCCGCACCGACAGCCGGTTGTCGCGCAGCCCGATGCAGGCGAGGGCGGAGAGCACCTCGATCGCGTCGGCCCGTTCGACCTGCGGCAGGCCGTAGTCCTCGTACAGGTCGCCGGCGACGGTGGCGTCGCGCCACTCCTCCAGCAGGCACCACCGCAGCGCGGCCCTGCCAGGGCCCACCGGCTCGATACGGTCCAACCGGTCGACCTCGTAGAGCTGCCCGATGACCCGCAGGTAGAACGGCGAGTCCGCGACGTCGGCGGCCTTGACCAGCTCGGTGATGCGGTCCCACCGGTGGCTGGCTTTCGAGCGGCGGCTGCGGGCGCGCACGTATTCGAGGGCGGGGCCCTGGGCGAGCGGCTCCAGTTGCAGCAGCAGCGCGTCCAGCCCACGCAGCGGATCGTCGGGCCGCGAGGCGACCACCAGGGGGAGGCGTTCGCGGACCGCGGCCCGGATGGCGTCGCGCAGCACGCTGTCCCGGTCGGCGGGCTGGGCGGCGTCGGCGAGGCTCTCCTCCAGCCCGTCGGCGAGCACCACGAGGCGGTTCTCCAGCCAGAGCCTCCGCCAGATCCGGTCGGCCTCGCCCGCGGCGCGCAGCCGGGTGTCGATGGTGCGTTCGAACTGTTCGACGGCGAGCTGGCGGAAGTTCAGCTTCTCCGGATCGGTGACACTTCGCAGGTCGACCCCGACCGGTACGACGTCGGCGGCCATCAGCATCTCCGCGAGCCGCGCCAGGGTGGCCGTCTTGCCGGTGCCGATGCCGCCCACCAGCAGCAGGGGACGCCGGGTCTCCCGGTCCCGGAGCCGCTGGATCAGCAGCTCACACAGCTCGTCGCGGCCGACGACGTCACTCGGGTCGAGGCCCCGTTCCGCGCTGGGCAGCACCATCCGGCTGTTGCGCAGGACGTTGCGCCGGTACCAGCGGCGGACCGGGACGTACCGCCAGTAGTAGAAGAACGCGACCCCCAGCGCCGCGACCATCAGGGGCTTGACGAAGCCCTGCACCTGCCCGCAGTAGTACGCCCTCGGCTGGTCCTCCCCGCACCACTTCGTCACCGGCAGGAGACGCGGCTCGGTGTCGATGACCGTCAGGACCAGGGAGAGCAGGGTCCAGCCGAGCAACGTCCAGGCGACGGCGACGATCGTCCACCGCAGCCAGCGACGGTACCGCCACCTCACCCGGTTGCTGGCCCGCTCGTCGGACCGTCGGCGGCGGTCCCGCTCCGTCCGGCGTTCCCGTCGGGTGCGCCACCGGCGCCGGCGCTGGCGTAGCCACAGCTGGGCCGCCCAGACCGGACCACGTTTCGGCCCGCCCACGGTCACCCCCATGATCGACATGGCCGGTTACCGGACGGAGACGCCCCCGCCTCCCCCGCACGTTCACGGTAGTGCCGTTCCCGCAGGTGGAAGCCCGGTTTCGGCATTCCCTCGCGGCCCGTCCGCGCCCGTGCCGCGGCCACGCGTAGTGTCCCGGTGATCAGGTGGGGAGGTCAGGTCGTGCGTACGAGGCTGGAGGTGCCGCCGGCGGTCGAGGCGGAGCGGGTCATCACCGCCGTACTGGCCGACCTGCGTTCCGGCGACCACCGGGGCGTGGTCGTCGACTCGCCGCCGGGTGCCGGCAAGTCGACCCTGGTGGTGCGCGCCGCCGTCGAGCTGGCCGCCGCCGGTGAGCCGCTGATCGTCGTCGCGCAGACCAACGAGCAGGTCGACGACCTCATCGACCGCCTGGCGCGCAAGGCACCCGAGCTGCGCATCGGCCGGCTCTCCGCCGCCGACTACAAGCCGTCCGAGCGGGTCAGCGGCCACGAGACCGTCCGGGTCGCCGCGAAGGTCGCCGACCTCGGCGGTCCGGCCGTCATCATCGGTACGGCCGCCAAGTGGGCCACGGTCGCCGAGGGCTCCTGGCCGTGGGCGATCGTGGACGAGGCGTACCAGATGCGCTCCGACGCCCTGCTGCGCGTCGCCGGGCGGTTCGAGCGCGCCCTGTTCGTCGGCGATCCCGGCCAGCTCGACCCCTTCTCGACGGTGGAGACGGGGCGCTGGACGGGCCTGACGTGGGATCCGATGCAGTCGGCGGTGGCGGTGCTGCTGCGGCACAACCCGGAGCTGCCGGTGCACCGCCTGCCAGTGTCGTGGCGGCTGCCCGCCTCGGCGGCGCCGGTGGTCGCGGCGGCGTTCTACCCGTTCACCGGGTTCCGGGCCGGCACCCGCCCGGACGACCGGGCGTTGTGCCTCAGCGAGCCCGGCGTGGGGGACGCCCTCGACCGGGCGGTGGACCTGGCGGCGGCCAGCGGGTGGGCGCTTTACGAGCTGCCGGCGCGGCAGACCCTGCGTACCGATGCCGAGGCCGCCTCGGCCTGTGCGGCGCTGGCGCTGCGGGTGTTGGCGCGGGGCGCGGTCGCCGTCTCCGAGCACGCGCCGCAGGGCGCGCCCGTCACCGCCGACCGGATCGCCGTCGGGGCGGCGCACCGCGACCAGGTCGCGGCCATCCGCGCGCACCTGGGACCGGCGGGCGCCGGGATCACCGTCGACACCGCCAACCGGCTCCAGGGCCGGGAGTACGACGTGACGATCGTGCTGCACCCGCTGTCGGGGCGGCGGGACGCGACCGCGTTCCACCTGGAGTCGGGGCGGCTCTGCGTGCTGACGTCGCGGCACCGGCAGGCCTGCGTCGTGGTGGCGCGGGCCGGGATCGGTGAGCTGCTGGACGCCCACCCGTCGACGGAGACCGTGCACCTCGACGTGCCGGTCAAGTTCCCGGACGGCTGGGAGGCGCACCAGACGATCCTCGCCCTGCTCGCGGGCACGACGTCGGCCGCCTGACCCGACCGCCCGCCGGCCGCGTCCCGCCGCTCCTCGCCGGATGGTGATGGCTGATCTAACATCCATCAACATCAAATTCGGCTCCGGAGGGAACCTTCCCATGACGGGTCTACTCGCCCGCGTCCTCAGCTCGGCCCGGCTGGCACTCGCCGGCGTCGGTGCCGCGCTGCTCGCCGTGGTGGGCACCATCGCCGTCGTCGCCGCGCCCGCCCAGGCGGCCGGCCCGCGACCGCACTTCCAGATGCCGTTTCCCTGCGGCGAGACCTGGCGGCTGGCCACCTACTACGGCCACGACGACTACGACATCGACATGACCTACGCCGGCGGCAGCAACGGCCGGGCGATCCTCGCCTCCTACGGCGGCACCGTCACGTTCGCCGGCTGGGGCAACAGCGGCGGCTGGTACGTGGTGATCGACCACGGTGGCGGCTGGAAGACCTTCTACCTGCACATGATCGAGTCGCCGATGGTCCGTGCCGGGCAGTGGGTGTCGACCGGGCAGCAGTTGGGCCGGGTCGGCAGCACCGGGAACTCGACCGGCCCGCACCTGCACTACGAGCAGACGCGCGACGGCGTCAAGACCGAGGCGTACTTCAACGGCGTGCCCTCCGGCATCACCTCCGACGGCAGCCCGAACACCGGGCCGCTGTACGTCTCCGGCCCGACCTCGCCGGCCCGGTACGTGACCAGCCAGAACTGCGGGCAGGTCAAAACCAACCGCCAGGTGTACGAGTCCGGCAGCCACAGCGGCTGGCAGATGCTGCCGGTCAACAGTATCACCGGCTCGGTCACCGCGTCGATGGTCATGGGCACGAACAAGCTGCTCTACACGGTCAACGACGGCCGGGTGTACGAGGCGTCCAGCGACACCGGCTGGCGCAACCTGTGGACCGGCATCTCGGGGGTCAGCAACAACGCGCTCGCCGTGATCAACGTCGACGGGGTCAAGTACATCTACACCGTGGCCGGGGGCATGGTGCACGAGGCGGCGAGCAACAACGGTTGGCGCAACCTGAACACCGGTATCTCCGGGGTGAGCGGCAACGCGTTGGCCGCGATCAACCTCAACGGCGTCAAGCACGTCTACACCGTGGCCGGGGGCATGGTGCACGAGGCGGCGAGCAACAACGGTTGGCGCAACCTCAACTCCGGTATCTCCGGGGTCAGCGCGAACGCGTTGGCGGCGATCACCCTCAACGGCGTGAAGATCGTCTACACGGTGGTCGGAGGCTCGGTCCACGAGGCGGCCAGCAACACCGGTTGGCGGAACCTGAACACCGGTATCGCCGGGGTGAGCGCGGACGCGTTGGCGGCGATCAACCTCAACGGTGTGAAGATCGTCTACTCCGTTGCCGGGGGCATGGTCCACGAGGCGGGCAGCAGCACCGGCTGGCGGAACCTCAACTCCGGCGTACGCGGCACGGCCGTGTCGGCGACGAGCGTCAGCGGGGTGAAGGTCCTCTACACCGTCTGAGGGCCGGGGCGTTCCGGCCGCACAGGTGCGTCGACCCATTGCGGACGGCAGTGCGAATGCCGGGTGAAAGCCCGGAATGGGCGTTGTCGACATCCCGCCGTAGGCCAGGGCGGTGCCACCGGCCGGCTCTGCGCGACAGCGGCGCCTGCTGGGGGTTGTGCCGCGGTGGGCGGCGCCCGGCTCAGGCGCCGCCCTGGCGGTGGACCCGCCCCTCGCGGGTGACCGTGGACCGGTCGTGGTCGCGTTCGGTGCCCGCCGCTCCCGTCGCGGTGCGCAGGTGCCGGGCCTTCGGCGAATGCTCGACGGGCGAGCCCTGGCGGCCCCGGGCGCCGCTGCCGGGATGCTGTCGGCCGCGTGCCGACTCGCCGCCAGGATCGTGCTTGTTCTCCTTGTGGCTACCCATGCGGGGCGCGTACCCGATCCGCGGTCGGCTAGTCATCGCGCGCGCCGAGCCGGCGGCCCGGCGCGTGGGTCACCGGCTCGGGGTGGCGGTCTCACCGGCGGGGCAGCTCGACAGCGCGGGGAAGCGGACATCCGGCCGGGTACCGGAGCGAAGGTGACCGACAGCACAGCGGCCGGATTTCCGCCGCCGTCGATCACCGGAATTGATGTCGGCCTACCGATAGAACAGCACCCCTGCTGATCTACGGCGGTCGATAGCGTGTCGTGGCACAGGCCGTCCATGAAAGGCGGGCCATGAACGATTCCCATACCTCACTGTCCCGGCGCCGGATCCTGCTCGGCGCTGCCGCGGCCTCGGCGGTCACCGTCGCCGGGACGACCGCCGCACACGCCGCACCACCCACCGCACCGTCCGCCGGGGAAGCGCCCCAGGCCCGTCGTCTCGTCGCCCGGGACCGGATCGCCACCGCCCGGCTTGCCGGCGGGGCCGCCCGCTTTCAGCCGGACCTCCACGAACGCCTCGACGCCTGGCTGGCCTTCTGGTCGGCCAACTCGCCCCGGGTCTGGAGCACGCCGGTGCAGGTCGAAGGTCGGGTAAGCGCCGACGGCGACGCGTTCACGCTGCACGTGATCCGGGTCATCCGCGACGACGAGACGCGGGACGCCTTCGCCGCCGGGCGGTCGGACGCCGCCCACCTGGCCACGCTCGCCAGCCTGCACCACCACTTCCCGTCGGTCCGCGTCGAGGCCGGTGGCGCGCTGCGGGTCGCAGACGGGCCCGCCGGCTGGAGCGGGTCGGCGGAACAGGTCGCGTTCGCGGTCACCGCCTGCCGCGAACTGTGGGGGCTGCGCGCCGCCGACGCGACGGACTGGCAGGAACGCGTGAGCCGGGCAGGGCACGCGGCCGACCCCGCCTCCCGCTCCGGCTGGGCGGCTTTCACCAGGGAGAGTCAGCGGCGCGGGCTGCGGACCGAATCGTACTGACCATCGGAGGTAGGAAATGGCACGCAGCGAATTCCGGTTCGTGGTCGACGGCGTCGACCTGACCACCGAACAACAGAGCCTCATCGCGAGCGAGATCCAGAAGGCGGGCCTCAACGCGCTCTCCACCGCCGGCAAGAGGCTGACCAACCCGCTCGCGGTCGGGCACGCCAACCTCAAGCTCCGCCCCGAGTGGTACGGCCTGTGGGTCATCGACGGCCCGTTCGCCGAGGAACTCGGCCAGAAGATCAACGACATCGGCTTCTGGATGCAGCGGTGACGGACGCCGCCCATCGGCCGGACCCGCCGGAGCGGATGTGCCCGAGCACCCCCGCGGCCAACGCCACGGTGTTCCTCGGCATGATCACTCCGGCGGGGCGGGTCGCCTACGTCACTCCGCCGCTGCCCGCCGAGGTCGCCCTCGCCCAGGCCGGCACGGACACCCCGGTCGAGTCCCGCTACCGGCTCGCCGGCCCGTGCGTCACCGCCAGGTGCGGCTTCTGGACCGGCGAGCACTGTGGCCTCGGCGAACGGGTGGCAGCCTCCTACCAGGAGGTCGCCGGTCCGGCGGAGAACGACCTGCCGCGCTGTGCGATCCGGCGGACCTGCCGGTGGTACGCCGAGCAGGGACGCGCCGCCTGTGCCGCCTGCTCCCACGTGGTCACCGACGCCCGTTGACCCGCGTACGCCCGCTGGCGCGGGGTGCCGCGACGTAGAGGGCTCGCGATGTCCCACCGTTCCGCTACCGTCTGGGCGTCATGGATCCGCGGTACGACGAGGCCGTCATCGGGCGGGAGCATCCCGCGGGTCTGCTGCGCGCCGAGGTCGACCGGGTGACCGCCAGCCACGGCAACCTGGTCCTCGTCGCCGGGGAGCCCGGCATCGGCAAGACGACGCTGGTCACGGCGGCGGCCGGCGAAGCCCGTCGGCGGGGCGCGCTGGTGCTCGGCGCCGCCTGCTGGGATTCCGACAGCGCGCCCGGCTACTGGCCCTGGGTCCAGGTGCTGCGTGGCCTGCGCCGCTCGGCCGACGACTGGGCACTGGCCCGGGAGGCCGCCGAGCCCGCCCTCGCGGCCCTGCTGGGCGAGGCGACCGGTGGCACCGCCGGCGAGCCGGCGGACAGCGATGCCGGGGCGGTCGACGGCGCCGCCGACGAGGAGCCCAGCCGTCCGACCGATGACGACCGCGCCGACCAGAAGGAGTTCGCGCTCCATGACGCGGTGACCACCGCGCTGGTCGCGGTGTCCCAGCGCCGGCCGGTCGTGGTCGTGCTCGACGACCTGCACTGGGCCGATCCCGCCTCGATGCGGCTGCTGCGTTTCGCCGCGCAGCACACCTGGTTCGAGCGGCTGCTGCTGATCGGCACCTACCGCGACGCCGAGGTGGAGTCCCCCGACCACCCGTTGCGCCAGCTGCTGATGCCGCTGGTGGCGAAGGCGACCACGCTCACCCTCACCGGGCTGTCCCGCGACGAGGTGGCCGCGCTGATGACCCGCACGGCCGGCCGGGCACCCGACGACGGGCTCCTCGACGAGGTGCACCGACGCACCGGTGGCAACCCGTTCTTCGTGGAGCAGACCGCCAGGATCTGGCGCGCCGACGGCCGGGTCGGCCCGATTCCTCCCGGCGTACGGGAGGCGGTGCGCCGCCGCCTCGCCCAGTTGCCGGCGACGGTCGTCGAGGCGCTCACCGCCGCCGCCGTGCTGGGCCGGGAGTTCCACCGTCAGGTCCTCGCCGCCTGCGCGGGCACGCCGGCGGCGCAGGCGGACCGACTCCTCGACCGGGCGGTGACCGCCCGGCTCGTGGTGTCCCGCGGCGGCGGCCGGTTCGCCTTCGTCCACGATCTCGTCCGGGAGACCCTCTACGACGCGTTGCCCGACGACGACCGGCGCGATCGGCACGCTGCGGTCGTCCGGGCCGTCGACCGTGCACCGGCGCTCGCCGAGCGGCTGATCCCCGCCGACCTGGCCCGGCACGCCCATCTCGCCGGCGCCCACCTCGACCCGTCCCGGGCCGCCGACCTGCTGGTCGCCGCGGCGCGGGACGCGGGCGGCCGGCTGGCCGTGGACGAGTCGGTCGTCCACTTCCGTCGGGCGCTGGAGGTGGCCGCCGACCCGGCCCAACGCGTGAAGATCATGATCGAGTTGGGCCAGCTGCTGCACCACACGGGCGGGGGCGCCGAGGCCCGACGGCTGCTCGCCGAGGCCGCCACCCTGGCCGTGGCAGTCGACGATCCGGTGGTGCTGGCCCATGTCGCCCTCGTCGTCCACCGCCGCCACGAGAAGGGCACCGGGCGGGCCACCGATCCGGAGGGCGTGCTGCGCGAGGCGTACCGGCGGCTGATCGGCGAGTCCGCGGGTGCCCTCCCGGTCAGCACGCTCGTCACCGACCTGATCGCCGCCACCGAGTCCCTCGCCCGGCGCGGTCACGACGACGAGGCGCTCACCTTCAGCCTGTGGGCCCGCCACGACACCACCTGGGGGCTCGGCTCGGCCCGCGACCGGGCCGCGATCACGGCCGAGATCCGGGACGTGGCGCGTCGCGGCGGCGACCGGGAGACCGTGCTGTGGGCGACCGGGCTGCGCTGGGTCGCGCTGCTGGAACTGGGCGACCCCCGCTACCGCGACGAGCTCACCACCTTCGTCACCGCGGCCCGCCAGGCCGACGCCCGGCACCGCTCCGCCGCCACCATGGACGACGCCATCGTCGCGGCGTTCTGTGGCGAATTCGCCCGGGCCGACGAGCTGTTCGGCGAGCTGACCGGCCTCAGCGAATGGATTCACTCCGACTCCGCCTTCATGGCCCACCACACGCGCTGGTCGCAGTTGGAGTTGCAGGGCCGGTTCGACGAGGCCGACGCCCTGCTCGACGGGCTGGCCACGAGGGGATACCCCCACCCCGAGCTGGTCCGGGGCATCACCGCCGTCGAACGCGGCGACGTCGAGGCGGCCCTACGGCTGACCACCGACATCGAGGCCGCCGGCACGACGTACGGGGGATGGGTGTCGCCGCTGTGGCTGCGGTTGCGCGCCGAGGTCGCCGCCGCGAGCCGCGACCCCCGGCGCTGCGCCGAGGCCCGCGAGGCGCTGCGACCGCACCGCGGGCAGTGGCTGTCCGCGCTGTTCGGCTGCGACCTCAGCGGCCCCGTCGACCACTGGCTGGCCCTCGTCGACGCCGCGCAGGAACGCTGGGACGACGCGGTGGCCGGGTTCTCCGCCGCCCGCGACTCCGCCGACCGGCTGGGCGCCCGCCCGTGGTCGGTCCTGGCCCGCGCCGCCCTGGCCGACGCGCTGACCGGGCGCGACGGCCCCGGCGACGCGACGGCCGCCGCCGCGCTGCGCGTCGCCGCCGCGCGTGACGCCGCCGCCCTCGGCATGCGCCAGGTGCCTGGTCGACCACCGGGGGCGCCACCCTCGTCGGGCGACGCGCCGCCCGCCGACGACCCCGTGGCCGTCACCCCAACCACCGGGCCTGATCCGGCGCAGCCGTACGAGTTCCGCCGCGACGGGCCAGTCTGGCAGCTCGCCCACGCCGGCGTGGTGGCGCACCTGCCCGACGCGAAGGGCCTACGCGACCTGCATATTCTGCTGAGCCGGCCGGGCGTCGACGTTCCGGCGGTCGAGTTGCTCGACCCGGCGGCCGGGCCGGAACTCGTCGCCGCCCGCCGGATGGGCGGCGATCCGGTTCTCGACGACGAGGCGAAGGCCCGCTACCGGCGGCACCTGGAGCGGCTCGACGACGAGATCGACCGGGCCGCCGAGCGCGGCGCCGAGCGGCGGATGGCCGACCTCGACGCCGAGCGCGACGCCCTGCTCGCCGAGCTGCGCGCCGCCGCCGGGCTGGCCGGCCGCAGCCGCCGCCTCGGCGACGAGGCCGAGCGGGCCCGCAAGACGGTGACGGCCCGCATCCGCGACGTGCTGCGCAAGCTCGACCAGCGCCACCCGGCGCTCGCCGCCCACCTGCGCGACACCGTCTCCACCGGCAGCACCTGCCGCTACCTCCCACCTGATCCGCTGCCCTGGCGCCTCTGACCCGGGGCCGACGGGCGACGCGTCGTCGGTAAACCTCGCAGCCTCCCGCGGTGTCTTGCTGACTGATGAGACCAGGAGGCCAGATGCGAGATTCGCGTGGCGCGGAGTTCGACGACTTCGTCCGCACCCGGTCGGTGGCGCTGTTGCGGGTCGCCTACCTGCTGACGGGTGACCGGCACGCGGCCGAGGACCTGCTCCAGGAGGTGCTGGAGCAGGTGTTCGTGCGGTGGCGCCGCGTCCGGACCTCCCCGGAGGCGTACGCCCGGCGCGCTCTGGTCAACCGGTCGATCAACCGGTGGCGGCGGCGCGCCCGGCGGCCGGAGCGGGCCCTGGGTGACAACGACGGGGTCGCCCGGGACCATGCCGACGACATCGCGCTGCGCCAGGCGGTCGTCGCGGCGCTACGTGTCCTGCCGCCCCGGCAACGTGCCGCCGTCGTGCTCCGTTACCTGGAGGACCTGTCGGTCGCCGACGTCGCCGCCGCGTTGTGCTGCTCCGAGGGCGCGGTGAAGAGTCACGCCTCCCGTGGGCTGGCCCGCCTCCGGGAGTCGCTGGCCGGATCGAGTCTCGTCGTCACCCTGCCGACCAACACCAGGAGTTCACGATGACCATCGAAGAGAGCGACGTACGGACCCTCCTGCGTCGGGTCACCGACGACCTCACCGGCCGGCCGACCCTGCTCGACGACGTGCGACGGGGTGGGCGTCGCCGGTTGCTGCGCCGCCGAGCCGTCCTGGCCGCCGTGTGCGCCGTCGTGGTGGCGGTGCCCGTCGGCAGCGCACTGCACCTGTCGGACGGGGCTGCGGTCGAGGTAGCCTCGCCGTTGTTCGACGGGCCCACCCGCGGCGACCTGTCCGGCGACAGAGCGTATCTGCGGCAGGTCCGCGAGGCGTGGCGGCACCGGGTGAGGCAACTCGCGCTCGACTTCCGGGGCGATCCGCACGTGGTCTGGGCGGGCGACACGCCGGCCGGGCCCGCCGCCTACGTCGCGCAGCGGACCGCCAGCAACCCGGTGGTGTCCCGGCCGGATGGTGCCCGCCAGATCGGCCTGGTCGCGTTCGTCGAGCCCACCGCCGCCGGACCGCGGGTCATGACGACCGAGACACTCGTCGACTCCGGCAGGCACCGCAACTCACAGGCCGCGCTGCTCGGGCCGGGGCGCGACGTGCTGGTCGTGCTCGACGCTGGGCATCCGGTGGAGTTCTCGCCGACGCTGGAGTACGCGGCCGACGGCCGGATCGAGCGCACCTTCCAGCGGGTGACGTTCCGGGACGGTGCGGCCGTCCTGCCCGTGCCGGCGCAGCGCGACAGGTTGACCGTGGCCCTTTCCGAGACGCCGGTCAGCATGAAGAACGTCATCCACATCACCAACGCGACGGACATCCTCTTCCCCGAAGGGAAGGACAGCACGCCACCGCGGCAGCTCACCTACACATTGCCCGGCGCGGAGCGGGCGTGGGGCGCCGACCCGGCCGGGCAGGCTGACAAGTCCGTCCACGAGACGGACGCGCTCGCCGGCTACGTCGATGCCGGCGGCACCCACAGGGCCGGGGACTCTCCCTTGTTGACCGTCTACGGGGCTACCTCCGACGGCCGACGGCTGCTGCTCGAGACGATCCAGTACGACGACGACCCTGCCCGTGTGGTCGCACTGCTCGCTCGCGGAGACGCGCCCTTCCAGGCGGCTGCCAGCGGGTTCGTCGACTGGACGGCACCGCTGCCGGTGCGGCTGAGGCTGCCGGACGGGCAGGGCGTCCTTGTCACCGCCGAGGGTGCGACGCTGAGCTACCGGGTCGGCGCCGGACGATGGCACGACGCCGGGCGGGACGCGGCACTGCTTCCGGCCGCCGCCACCGAGGTACGGCTGACCGCCGTCGACGGCACGATCGCCACCGTTCCCGTCAGTTCCTGACCCCCCGCCGGGCACCACCACCACGCCGGTGGTGGTGCCCGGCGTCCACACCGGTCAGCGGCGGTTGTAGCGGTACATCGTCAGGGTGCCGAAGACCACCACGAAACCGGCGCTCCACAGCAGCGTCCACATCATGGCCGACGCGTCCGACCCGCCCGACATCACCGCGCGTACCGAGGCCACCAACTGCGAGATCGGGTTGACGTTGACGAACGCCTGGAGCCAGCCGGGCATGGTCGAGGGGTCGACGAACACGTTGCTCAGGAACGTCAGCGGGAAGAGCACCATCATGCTCACGCCCATCACGGACTTCTCGCTGCGCAACACGAGGCCGAAGAACGTCCAGACCCAGGAGAACGCGAACGAGAAGATCACCAGCAGGCCGATCCCGGCCAGTACGCCAGGCAGGCCGCCGGCGGGCCGGAACCCCAGCGCCAGCCCGACGCCGAGGATGACCACGGCGGCCAGGACGTAGCGCAGCACGTCGCCGAAGATCATGCCGACCAGCGGGGCCGGCCGCCAGACCGACAGGGTCCGGAACCGGTCGAAGACCCCCTTCTCGATGTCGGTGTTCAGCCCGACCCCGGTGTACATGGTGATCATCACGACGCTGGTCACCATGATGCCGGGCAGGAAGAACTGGAGGTAGTCGCGCGGGCTGTCGGCGAGGGCGCCGCCGAACAGGTACGTGAACATCAGCACCATGATGATCGGGAACGCCGTCACGTCGAACAGTTGCTCCGGCACGTGCTTGATCTTCAGCAGCGCGCGCCAGCCGAACGTGAGCGACGCCGTCAGCGCGTTCGGCCTGGGCGGTCGCGCGCCGGGCGCGAGGACGGTGGACAGCGCCTCCGCCGACGGTACGTAGACGGACGGGGCCCGTCCGGTCGTGGTGGCGTTGGTCATCGGGCTGCCTCCAGCTGGTCGTCCCGCTCGTCGGCCGCGACGGCGGGGTGGTCGGTCAGGGCCAGGAAGACCTCGTCGAGACTCGGCTGGCCGAGGGAGAAGTCGTCGACGACGATGCCCGCGCGGGCCAGGTCGCCGAGCGCCTGGGCGGCCTGCTCGCTGGCGTCGAGGTCGTTGCCGTCCCCGCCGACCCGGGCGGTCAGCGCGACCGGATCGGCTTCGAGCTGCACCGCCACGCCCAGCGCCGCCCGGAGCAACTGCTCGGCCTCGGGCCGCTGCCCCGCGTCGCGCAGCCGCAGGTGGACGGTGCCGGCGCCGACCGACGACTTCAGCTCGCCCGGGGTGCCCTCCGCGATCACCCGGCCGTGGTCCACCACCGCGATGCGGCCGGCGAGCTGGTCGGCCTCGTCGAGGTACTGCGTGGTCAGCAGCACGGTCGTGCCGTGTGCCACGACAGCCCGGACGATCTCCCACACCTGGTTGCGGCTGCGCGGGTCCAGCCCCGTCGTCGGCTCGTCGAGGAACAGCAGGTCGGGGGTGTTGAGGACGCTCGCCGCGATGTCGATGCGCCGTCGCATGCCGCCCGAGTACTTCTTGACCTGCCGGTCACCCGCCTCGGTGAGGCCGAACGCGGCGAGCATGCTCTCCGCCCGCTCCCGGGCGGCCGGCTTGCCGTGCCCGAGCAGGCGGGCGAGGAGCACCAGGTTCTCCCGCCCGGTCAGGTCCTCGTCCACGGAGGCGTACTGGCCGGTCAGGCTCATCCGGGCGCGTACGGCGTCGGCCTCGGCGACGACGTCGTGCCCGAAGACCCGCGCCCGCCCGCCGTCGGGGCGCAGCAGCGTCGCCAGCACCCGTACCGCCGTGGTCTTGCCGGCGCCGTTCGGGCCGAGCAGCCCGTAGACGGTGCCGGCGGGGACCTGGAGATCCATGCCGGCGAGCGCCCGGGTGTCTCCGAACGACCGGGTCAGGCCCTCGGCCTCGATTGCCAGGCCGGTACTGCGTTTCATTGTCCCTACCTTTCGCATGTGTCCAGGAGACGTACGGGCGCGCGGCGCGGCCGTCCGCGCCTGTTTCAACGAGGCCGGGAAGCTGTGGTTGTACTCGGGGGTGACCACGGCGAACGCCTCCGCCAGGCCGACCCGCGCGACGAACGACCGGACGGCCGGCGTCGGCTCGGACGGACAGCTGGCGGGAAGGACGTGGTCAGCATGATTCTCCCTCCCGGCTCCGGTCCCACCCGTCTGGCGCGAGGAGGCGGCCAGCGCCCGCCAGATCAGAACTAGCGGGGCGGGACGCCGGGAGGTTTCGTGACGGACGTGCGGATCGGGGCGCTGAGCAGCCCCGCTGGCCGAGCCTCAGGCGGGAAGGTAGTCGAAGGTGTCCGGGTTCGGGCCCTGCCGACCGGCTGCACCCCTGTCCAGCCCGGTGATCCGCTCCATCGCCGCGTCGTCCAGCTCGAAGTCGAAGATCCGGAAGTTCTCCTCGATCCGCTGCGGGGTGGTCGACTTCGGGAAGACGATGTCGCCGCGCTGGACGTGCCAGCGCAGCACCACCTGGGCCGGGGTGCGGCCGACCTGCTCGGCGATGTCGACGACCGTCGGGTCGGTGAGCACCTTGCCCTGCGCGATCGGCGACCACGCCTCGGTGGGGATGCCGTGCGCCGCCCCGTACGCGCGCACCTCCTCGTTGCCGAAGTAGGGGTGGACCTCGACCTGGTTGACCGCCGGCGGCACCTCCGCCTCGGCGGCCAGCCGCTCCAGGTGCGGCACCTGGAAGTTCGACACCCCGATGGAACGGGCCCGGCCGTCGCGCTGGAACCCCTCCAGCACCTTCCAGGTCGAGACGAAGTCCCCGTCGTAGCGGGTGGGCAGCGGCCAGTGGATCAGGAACAGGTCGACGTGGTCCATCTTCAGCGCGGCGAGCGTCGACTCGAACGCCTCGCGGGCGTCGTCGGGCCGGTGGAAGCCGTTGTTCAGCTTGCTGGTCACGAAGACCTCGTCGCGGCCCAGCCCGGACTCGCGGACGGCCTGGCCCACCTCGGCCTCGTTGCCGTACATCTCGGCGGTGTCGACGTGCCGGTAGCCGACCTCCAGGGCCTTGCGCACCGCCGCGACGGTGTCCTTCGGGTCGATCTGGAACACCCCGAAGCCGAGCTGCGGGATGGCGTTGCTGTCGTTCAGTGCGATGTCGGGAATGGCGTGCGCCATCGGGGCTCCTTCACGGGCGTACGGTGTCGGAAGCGCTTCCACCTCCGGCGGGCCGACCTGTGGCGTACCCCTGATCAGGGGTCTTACAACCGGTCATGCCGCGTCGGTCAGGGTGCCGACATGTCGGCGAGGGCGCGCACCGAGCGCCAGTTGCGGGTGGTCGCCACCACGCCGAGCTTCTTCTCCAGGTGGTTGTTGGTGAACTTCGACCGGCCGTAGCCGCCGTCGGGATAGTGCAGGTAGGCCTCGCGCCCGGTGACCGTGAACGCGAGCTTCTCGCCGTCGGGCACGGTCAGGGCGGCCACGGCGGAGGGGGCGGGCGCGGTCGCGAGGAACACCACCAGCAGCCGCGTCGGGTCGTTCTCCCGGTCGGCGTACGGGTTGCCGCCGGCCACCGCCGCCAACTCCCGGCCGCCGCGCACCAGCACCGGCACGGTCAGCCCCAACTCGTCGGCGAGGGCCCGCTCGATGCCCCGCGCCAGCGCGTCGGCGTCGCGCACGGTGCTGCCGAAGACCACGTTGCCGCTCTGCAGGTACGTCTTCACGTCGTCGTGGCCGAGGCCGGTGACGATCCGGCGCAGGTCGGCCATGGCCACCTTCGCGCCGCCGACGTTGACCCCGCGCAGTAGCGCGACCCACCTGTCCACGTGACCTCCTCCGTCGTACGGGCCAGCCTATGCGTGCGGCGCCGGTTGGTTCAGAGTTGGCGGATGGCGGTGGAGTCGAGCCGGAAACCGATCGTGCGGTCCACGATCCGGTCCACCAGGTCCGCCTTGCGTAGCCCGCTGACGCCGCGCAGCTCCAGGCTCGCGGCGAGCGCCCGCAGGTCGCGGGCCGCCCAGCCGGCGAGGTACGCCGTACCGTCGTCGCGGCGGGACATGGCCGCCAGGTCGGCCCGGGCGCGGGCCGGATCCGGCCCGGGCGCCGCCCGACGGGCGGGTGGGGCGGCCCGGCGTGCCTGCGGAGTGCCCTGTCGGGCGGGGGAGGTGGCGCGGGCGGCGGGTGCGGCGGTCGGGCCCGTGCGGAGGGCGACCCGGTCGGACGGCGGGTCGGCCGCAGCCGCGTGGACCGGTACCACCGCGAGCCGGGCCCGTCCCTCGGTCAGGGCGGCGAGGTCGGCGGCGGGCAGCCCTCGCAGCAGCGCGGCCACCAGGTCGGCGACGTCGCGGGCGGGGCCGGTCACGCCCCGACCCGCTCGGGCTGGAGGTGGTCGAGGAACTCGGTGGCGAGCTGCCGCAACTCGTCGCGGACGGCCGGGGTGGCGATCCGGTCGCGGAGCACCACCGGCACGCCGCGCGGGGCGTTCGTGGCGAACGCGGTGACGTTCTCCCGCAGTGCGGTGGGGAAGACCGGCAGGCCGAGCGCCCGGACCTGGTCCATGTAGCCCTGGTGGGCGGCGATCGGCCGCTGCGCCATGAGGTGGATCATCGTGAACACCACGCCGGCCACGTCGGGGGCCACCTTGTGGTGCCGGCGGGTGGTGGCGAACCGGCGGGCGTCGGCGTTGTACTGGTCGACCAGCTCCCGGACGTTGCCGTGCAGGTAGTCGATACCCAACGTGGACAGGTAGTCCGCCTTCGCCGGGATGAGCAGGTGGTCGCTGGCGATGATGGCCGACTGGGTGACCACGTTGAAGTTCGGCGGGCAGTCGATGAGCACCATGTCGTAGCCGCCGAGCGCGTCGTCGTGCAGCCCCTCGGCGAGGGAGCCGCGCACCCGGAACAGCTCGGCGTCGTACCCGTCACCGTCGGCCACGGCCCGGGCCAGCGCCAGGTCGATGTCGACGAGCTGGAGGTGGGACGCGATCAGGTCGAGACGGCCCGTGCCGGTGAGTCGCGCGTTGGCCGGGCCGGGGGAGACGACCAGCTCGCCCAGGGTCGTCGCGGGGGTGTCCCCGCGCAGGCCGTCGTACCAGCGCTTGACGGTCCGGCCGTCGCGCAGCCGGTCCCGCCAGTCGTCGGGGTCGTAGAAGCCGAACGTCAGGCTGGCCTGCGGATCGAGGTCGATCAGCAGCACCTTCATCCCGCGGTTGGCCAACTCGGCACCGAGATTGGCGGTCACGGTGGTCTTACCGACCCCACCCTTGTAATTGATCACGGACACGACGTACACGTGGCACCTCCCCAGACGGGGAACGGTAGCGGGCGATGGATCTTGCGCCGAATCCGCTGCCGGGTCGGCGGCGAGCCGATCACGAGATCGGCGGGTCGAGCCGCCGGAACCCGTGCCGTCGACCTCCTGTCCGGCGCCGGCTCCCGGCATGCGTCGAGGCGCCCTCGGGTGGGGGCGAGACTGTTAGAGTCTGCGCTGCTCCTGGACCGGCGTGGGGAGGGATCGATGCTGGTGCCGTTCCGCGACGCGCTCTCGCAGATGCTCAAGGCGCGCTTCCCGGTTCTCTACATCGAGTCGTCCGAGGAACAGCGGGTGGTCGCCGAGGTCTGCGCCGTCGCCCGGGACGCCACCGTCGTCCGCACGCCCCGGGCGGTGTGGACCTGGTCGCTGACGACGGGGCTCGTGGAGCCCGACGGCACCGCCCGTAAGGGCACCACCGACCCCGGCGACGCGCTGGCCGCGGCGCTGCGCGTCGACCATCCCAGCGTGCTGATCTTCAAGGACCTGCACCCGGCGCACGGTGGCGGCGACCGGCCCGGCACCCCCGGGGTCGTCCGCCGGCTGCGGGACGTGGTGGCGGCCTTCAAGTCCGGCCCGGTGCCGCGCACCCTCGTCCTGATCTCGCCGGTGCTGCACATCCCGGTGGAGCTCGAGAAGGACGTGACGATCGTCGACTTCCCACTGCCCACCGAGACGGAGATCCGGCGGGTGCTGGACGGCATGATCGCCGCCAACTCCACCAGCGGCCGGATCCGGATCGCGCTGGACGACCTCGGCCGGGAACGGTTCGCCAAGGCGGCCCTCGGGCTCACCCTGCACGAGGCGGAGAACGCGTTCGCCCGCGCCATGGTCAACGACGGGGTGCTCGACGGCAGTGACCTCGCCGTCGTGCACGAGGAGAAGCGGCAGACCGTACGCAAGTCGGGGCTGCTGGAGTTCGTCGACGCCACGGTCGACCTCGCCGACGTCGGTGGGCTGGAGAACCTCAAGCGGTGGCTGGCGAAGCGGGACGGTTCCTGGCTGGCCGAGGCGGCGGCGTACGGGCTGCCCGCGCCCCGGGGCGTCCTGATCACCGGCGTGCCCGGCTGCGGCAAGTCGCTGACCGCGAAGGCGATCGCCTCGGCGTGGGGACTGCCCCTGCTGCGGCTGGACGTCGGCCGGGTCTTCGCCGGGCTCGTCGGGTCCAGCGAACAGAACATGCGCACCGCCATCCGGACCGCCGAGGCGACCGCACCCTGCGTGCTGTGGGTCGACGAGATCGAGAAGGGCTTCGTCGGCGGGGTCGGCGACTCCGGCACCTCCGCCCGGGTCTTCGGCTCCTTCCTGACCTGGATGCAGGAGAAGGCCCGGCCCGTCTTCGTCATCGCGACCGCCAACGACTTCGAGCGGCTGCCCCCGGAACTGCTCCGCAAGGGACGCTTCGACGAGATCTTCTTCGTCGACCTGCCGACCCGCGCCGAGCGGGCGTCGATCTGGCGGGTCCACCTCGCCCGGCGGCTGCGCAACCCGGCCGTCGCCGGTGCCCTGACGCCCGACGACGCCCTGCTCGGCGAACTGGCCGCGCTCAGCGAGGGCTACTCGGGGGCCGAGATCGAGCAATCCGTCGTCGGCGGGCTCTTCGACGCGTTCGCCGAACGGCGCCCGTTGCGCCGCGACGACCTGGTCCGGGCCCTGGTCAGCATGGTGCCGCTCAGCGTCACCCAGGCGGAACGCATCGATGCCGTACGCTCCTGGGCCGACGCCCGCGCCGTCGCCGCCACCGCCGCCGAGGACTGGGACCTCGGCGGCCGCCCCGGCGACCCGGGCGGTTCCCGCCCCGGCGGCCCCGGGCAGCAACGAGGGCAGGGCGGACGGGCGGTCGAGTTCTAGTGTGTGCGTCGACACGAAGGGAAGGTCGTTGATGAGCGTCTCACTGATACTCCTGCCGCTGGCCGTCGCCGCTGTCGCCGCGACACACGCCGCCACCGCCGGGCAGGACGGGGAAGGCCGCGTCGTCTGCGAGGTGCAGACCCGGATGCGGGACGAGACGCTGCTCGTCGCCGCGGTCCGCGACACCGGCGCGGCGGTCACCGCCGCGCAGGGCGAGATCACCGCGGAATGGGCCGGCGCGCGTGCCACCTTCCGGCGTGGCGAGGACGGCATCTGGTCGGCGCACTTCACCGGCGAGGTCGACGAGCAGCGGGCCGTCGAGGCGGTCCGGGCGATCGACGCCGCGTACGGGCGGCAGGTCCAGCGGGCCGTGCTGGAACGGCTGCGCGAGCAGGCGCCCGCCGCCGGGCTGCGGCTGGAGTCCGAACAGGTCACCGAGGACGCGAGCGTCCGCCTGGTGTTCGCCGTCGAGGGCAGGTCGTGATGGGCGGGCAGCCGCGGATCGTGGTCACCGTGACCAGCGAGGGCGTGGTGAGCGCCGAGACCAGGGACGTGTTCGGCGAAGGCTGTCTCGACTACGTCGCCGTGCTGGAGGACCTGCTGGCGGCCCGCACGGTGCACAGCGCCTACACCGCCGACCACGACCGCGCCGCCGTGCCCGTGCGGCAGGAGCAACGCGATGTCGAACGCGCCTAGCCCCGGCTGGCCGCCCCCGGCCGCCCCCCGGCAGCGCGCGATGTGGCAGGTGCTGCACAGCTGGTGGCTGCTGCTGCCCGTCCTCGGGTTCACCTGCCTCGGCGGCTTCGGTTTCATCTACGTGGGCCTGCGGGCCCGGCGCGCGGCGTGGTGGATCCCCGGCATCCTCTACACCCTGGTGGGCTGGGCGACGATCGTCGTCGTCGGCGAGTCGGAGAAGGGCAGCACCGCCGGCGACTGGGGGGCCGGCGCGTTCATCGCCGTGTGGATCGCCAGCATCATGCACGCCGCGCTGATCAATCCGGCGTGGCTGCGCTGGCTCGCGGACCGTCGTGCCAGGTACTCGGCGACGTCGTGGCCCGGCAGCGCGTACCCGCTGGCTCCCCTGCCCGGCATGGCCCCCGCCGGCCCGATCACCGGTCCCCACCCGGGCATGTCCCCGCCGTACCCGGGCATGTCCGTGGCGTATCCGCCCGGTTCGCCGGGATATCCGCCTGCTGCGTATCCGCCCGGGTACCTGTCGGCGTCCCCGGCCTATCCGTCGGTGTCGCCGGCACACCCGTCCGCGCCACCGGCCTATCCGTCGGTGGCGCCGGCGCAGCCATCCGCGCCGCCGGCCCACCCGCCGGGATATCCGTTTCCGCCGGCAGCCGACCCGACGATGGCGCCGTACCAGCCGGTCGACCACTTCGGGTCCGGGCCGGTCGCGACGCCCGCGTCTCAGCCGGCCCGACCGGCCGGCGGGCAGCCGGCCCCAGGGCTGATCGATGTCAACGCGGCCGGGCCGGGCGAACTCGCGGCACTGCCCGGCTTCGACCCGCAGCGCGCCTGGCAGGTGCTGGCCGAGCGGGAACGGCGCGGGTCCTTCGGCAGCCTGGCCGAGTTCGCCGCCGCCGCCAACCTGGCCCCCCACGAGTACGCGCGCCTGCGCGACATCCTGGACTGCGTTCCGCCCGCGGGGCCGCCGCACGGGCAGCCGCCAGCCGGCCGGGTCCTCGATGTCTGACGGTCCACCGACACCGGCCCGGTCCGAACCGCCCGGGGGCCTGCCCCGCCCGCCGGCCGGGGCGGCGGGGGTGCCGGTGGCCCGGTTCCTGGCCGCCACCCGAGCCGAGGGGCCGGGCGAGCGGACCGCCGTCTGGGTGCAGGGCTGCGCCATCCGCTGCCCGGGCTGCTTCAACCCGCACCTGTGGAGCTTCCGGGGCGGTGAACGGATCCTCCCCGCCGACCTGACCCGCCGGGTGCTCGACGCCGGCACCGAGGGGCTGACGCTGCTGGGCGGCGAGCCGTTCGACCACGCCGCCCCGCTGGCGGCCGTCGCGGCCGGGGTGCGCGCCGCCGGGCGTTCGGTGATGACCTTCACCGGCTACACCACCGCCCAACTGGACCGGGCGGTCGACGCCGGCCGGGACGACGTGGCGGCGCTGCTCGCGGCGACGGACCTCCTCGTCGCCGGGCCGTTCCTGGCCGACCGGATCGACACGCGGCGGCCCTGGGTGGGCTCGACCAACCAGGAGTTCGTGCTGCTCGGCAACCGTTTTCCGGGCCTGCTCGACGAGGTGTCGCACAGCCCGGACCGGGTGGAGGTGACCGTGGACGCCGCCGGCGGAATCGCGGTCAACGGCTGGGCCGAGGTCGACGTCCTCGACGAGCTGCTGGCGTCGGTGACCCGCCCCCGGACCCGGCGGGCCGACGCCGGGCGCCGCTAGCCGCCGAGGGCGTGGCTGACCGCGCCGGACACGTACCAGCCCCACCGGGAAAGCTCACTCGGCGATCGGCAGCACGACCTCGTTGTGGCGCAGGAACCACGGTTTCCAGGGCCGGTCGAAGCGGGCGTACCGGACCGCACCGGCGGGGCGCAGCCCGGCCGCGGTGACCGCGCGGCCCAGCGCGATGGCCCGCCGGTCGAACGCCTCCGCCGTCGAACGGCCCGCGAAGCGCACCGCGGCGGCGAGCTGCTCCGGAACCACCCGGGTGTGCACCCGCGGGTCCACCGGCTCGGGCAGCGTGTCGGGGGTGAAGCCCGACGGCATGACGAGCCACGCCAGCCAGTGGTCCGGCCGGTCCCCCTCCTCCTGCACGAACGGGGCCGTCAGCTTGATCGTCTCCGGGCCCGTCCCCCGCGCGATCGCCCGCCGGGAGCGGTTGGCGCCGTCGACGTACGCGCCCAGCGGCCCGAAGGCGTCCAGGGCGGCCCGCTCGAACGCGCCCTCCGCCCGCACCTCGGCGACCAGGTGTGCCGGGTATCGGCGCAGCTCGAAGCCGGGGTGCCGGGCCACCACCCGGTACGGCTGCTGCTCGGTCATCGCGCGCTCCCCGTGCCCCGGGCCCCGTCACGAGCAACGCTACCGGCCGTCGCCCTCCGGCTCAGCGGAAGTCGCGTCCTGCGGCCGGGGACGCGGGGCGGCCCGGGTCGGCCGCCAGTACTGCCGTTTGCCGTCGTCGCGGATCACCACCCCGGTGCGGGCCAGCTCGTCGCGCAGTTCCCGGGCCTCGCCGGCCTTCTCCCTGTCGAGTGCCCGCTGGCGGGCCCGCAGCAGCGCGTCCGCACCGGTCGGCAGCCCGGGCAGGTCCGGCACCCACCGCCGGTACGCGTCCCGGTGCGGGTCGCCCTCCGTCCACGGCCAGCCGTGCGCGCGGAAGGCGTCGCGCAGCCGGTCGACGGCCAGGTCCGACCGTTCCCGCACCAGCTCCTCGTCGCCTGCGCCGAGCAGCACCAGATCCTTGCCGTCGACGAAGACGGCGCGCACCGGCCGCCGCTCGACCTGCCGGTCGGCGCGGTCGCGGCGCAGCCGGACCCGTTCGGTGCCGACGGTGACGGCGAGCCGTTCGGCGGTGCCGACACCGGCGACCAGCAGCCCGCCCAGCGCGCCGACCGCCAGCCCGCCGATGCCGGCCTGCGGGTCGGGCAGCCCGGCGACCAGCTCGAACAGGCCCTGCGCCGGGGCCCAGGGCAGCCCGGCGATCCACCCCGCGCCCGCGGCGAGCAGCCACCCGGCACCCGCACCGAGCGCCGGGAGGCCGCCCCAGAGCACCACCAACTCCGCCACGCCGCCGTCGACGACGGTGGGGGTGCCGTAGCCGTCCACCGTCAGGACACCTCGCGCCGCAGCGTGCGGACCAGCCCCGCGAACAGGGGTAGGGCGAGCCAGACCAGCAGCGACACCGCGAGGCGCCCCCACTGCTCGGCGGTGACGTTGGGGGTGAACAGCGGTTCCATGGTCTGGCCCGTGTCCAGCCAGCCCGCCGGCCCGCGCAGCGGCCGGATCATCCCGCCGAGGATCGACCAGAGGGTCGGCAGCAGCAGGTACCCGACGATGGCCAGCGGAGTGTTGAGCAGCAGCAGGCCGAAACCGGCGCCCATCAGCACGCTGGCCACCTGGAGCACCACGGCGTGCAGCAGCAGGGCCCACTCCAGGCGCCAGGTGCCGGCACCGCCGGTGGCCGGGGCGACCAGGGTGCCGACGGCGGCCAGGCCGAGGCTCACCAGCACCGACGCCAGGGCGGCCAGCACCATCGCCGCCAGCTTCGCGACGATCACCCGCCCCCGCCGGGGCACCAGGGCGAACGTGGTCAGCGCCGTGCGCTGCGACCACTCGCTGGTGATCGACAGGATGCCCAGCACCGGCAGCAGCAGACCGATCGGCAGCAGCGACGGGACGAAGAAGTTGGCGAAGGTCTGATCGGCGTCGTCTGCCCAGACCAACTGGACCACCACCAGGGCGGCGGCGACCAGCCCGATGGTGATCAGCAGCCAGAGCCCGGCCCGCGTGTCGACGAACTTGCGCAGCTCCACCCCGGTGAGCCGGAGCAGCGACGGTCGGCGTACGCCCTCGGGATCACGGCGGGGGGCGACGGCGGGTGCGGGTGCGGTGGTGGTCATCGGACGGCCTCCTTGGTCGACGCGCCGGCGGTCAGGGTGAGGAAGAGCTGTTCCAGGCCGCCGCTGCCGGCGGCCCGCAACTCGGTGAGGGCGACGCCGGAGTCTGCGGCGGCCTGCCCGACCGTGTCGGCGTCGGCGCGGACCAGCAGCCCCTCGGTGCCCTCGGTGACCGCCAGCCCGGCCCGGTCCAGCGCGCCGCGCAGCGCCGCGCCGTCCCGGGCCCGGACCAGCGTCCCGCCGCCGGCCAGCAACTCGGCCTTGTCTCCCTGGGCCACGATCCGGCCACCCCCGATGACCACCAGCCGGTCCGCGACCGCCTCCACCTCGCGCAGCAGGTGGGAGGAGAGCAGCACGGTGCCGCCCCGGTCGGCGAAGTCGCGCAGCAGGCCGCGCATCCAGAAGATCCCCTCCGGGTCGAGGCCGTTGGCCGGCTCGTCGAGGATCAGCATCCGTGGGTCGCCCAGCAGCGCGTGTGCCAGGCCGAGCCGCTGCCGCATCCCCAACGAGTACGCCCGGATCCGCCGCTTCGCCGCGACCTCGTTCAGCCCGACCAGGTCGAGCTTGCCGGCGACCTGCCGACGGTCCACGCCCATGGTCGCGGCGGCCACGGCCAGCGCCTCCCGCCCGGTGCGCCCGGCGTGCTGGGCGGAGGCGTCCAGCAGTACGCCCACCTCCCGGCCCGGGTTGGGCAGTTCCCGGTACGGCCGGCCGCCGACTGTGGCGCTGCCGCCGCTGGTCGGGGTGAGCCCGCAGATCATCCGCATGGTGGTGGACTTGCCGGCGCCGTTCGGCCCCAGGAAGCCGGTGACGGTGCCCGGCTCGCAACGGAACGACACGTCGTCGACGGCAGTGTGCCGTCCGTACCGTTTGGTGAGGTGTTCCACGCTGATCATGGCGGTCACGCTGCCGGAGCCACCCGGCTGCCCGCTGCGGCCGACGGTCTCGCACGGCGGCTACCGAAGTCGACGCCGGGTCTCGACTTTGGTAGCTGGCCGGCGTGCCGGCGGGCTGCCTAGCATGGCGGCGTGACCAGCGCCGCCGTGCCCGACCACCCCTGGCTGCTGCCGGGGGCCCTCACCGAGGCGGCCGGGCGGACCCGGCGCACCACCCGCGACTGGCTGGTGGACACGCTCTGTTTCCTGATCGCGATCGGCTTTGCCCTGCTGGCGTTCGAGGACGCCACGTCGTCCGCTCCGCAGTTCGCGTTGAACACCGGCCCGGCCTGGCTGGAGGAGCTCGACTTCGCCTGCGGGCTGGTCGCCGCCGCCGCGCTCTGGGTCCGCCGCCGCTGGCCGGTGGGCCTGGCGCTGGCCAGCCTCCCCCTGGCGACCTTCTCCGTCGCCGCCTCGACCGCGATGCTGATCATCATCTTCACGGTGGCGGTGCACCGCCCGTTCCCGATCGCTGCCGGGCTGGTCGGCGTGCACGTGCTGCTGTCGTTCGCCTACTACGGGCTCCGCCCGGATCCGAGCACGGGGTTCTGGGCGGCGACGCTCTGGACGGTGTTGTTCATCGCCGCCGTGCTGGCGTGGGGGATGTTCGTCCGGGCGCGGCGGCAACTCGTCGTGTCGCTGCGCGAGCGGGCCGAGCGGGCCGAGGCGGAGCAGCAGCTGCGGGTGGCGCAGGCCCGGCACCTGGAGCGCACCCGGATCGCCCGGGAGATGCACGACGTGCTGGCGCACCGGATCTCGCTGCTCAGCCTGCACGCCGGCGCGCTGGAGTTCCGCCCCGACGCGCCGCCGGAGGAGGTGGCGAGGGCGGCCGGGGTGATCCGGGGCAGCGCCCACGCCGCGTTGCAGGACCTGCGCGAGGTGATCGGGGTGCTCCGCACGGAGACCCCCGGCGAGCAGGACCCGGAGCGCCCGCAACCCACCCTGGCCGACCTGCCCGCGCTCATCGAGGAGTCGCGGGAGGCGGGGGTGCGGGTCAGCGTCCGTGAGGTCGTCGTCGCGGCGGAACGGCTGCCGACGGCGGTGGGGCGCAGCGTCTACCGGATCGTGCAGGAGGGGCTGACCAACGCCCGTAAGCACGCCGCCGGGGCCTCGGTCGCCGTCGACGTGGCCGGTACTCCCGGCGACGGGCTGACCGTGGAGGTCCGCAACCGGTGGCCGGTCGGTGGCGTCGCCGGCCCGGAGATACCCGGCACCGGCACGGGCCTGGTCGGTATCGCCGAACGGGTCAGCCTGGCCGGTGGGCAGCTGGAGTACGGGCGGGACGACTCGGGCGACTTCCGGCTGGCCGCCTGGCTGCCGTGGCCGGCATGACCGGGCCGGCGACGGCGTGGCCCGGTCCCACCCCGGACCGGCCGGTGCGGGTGCTGGTGGTCGACGACGACGCGCTGGTCCGGGCCGGCCTGTCGATGATCCTCGGCGGGGTGCCGGACCTGCACGTGGTCGGGGAGGCCGCCGACGGCAGCGAGGTGCCCGCCGCCGTGGCCGCCTGCGCGCCGGACGTGGTGCTGATGGACATCCGGATGCCCCGGCTCGACGGACTCGCCGCCACCGAGGCGCTTCGCGCGTCGCCCGACCCGCCGGAGGTGCTGGTGCTGACCACCTTCGACGCCGACGAGCAGGTGCTTCGGGCGCTGCGGGCCGGGGCGGGTGGCTTCCTGCTCAAGGACACGCCGCCGGCCGAGATCGTGCGGGCGGTGCGCCGGGTGGCGGCGGGGGAGGCGACGCTCTCCCCGACGGTGACCCGCCGGCTGATCGACCACGTGACCGGTCCGGGCACGGCGGGTGGCTCCGACCCGCGCCGGGAGCGGGCGTTGCGGCAGCTCGCCGGGCTCAGCGAGCGGGAGCGCGAGGTGGCGGTCGCGCTCGGCCGGGGCCGGACGAACGCGGATATCGCCGCCGAGCTGTTCATGAGCGTGGCGACGGTGAAGGCGTACGTGTCGAAGCTGCTGGTGAAGCTCGACCTGAACAACCGGGTGCAGGTGGCCCTGCTGGTCCACGACGCCGGCCTCGTCTGAGCGGCACGCCGTGACCGGGGCACGACGGCGGCCCGGGCGGAGGTGGGAACCCCGTGCCCGGGCCGGCGTCGTCACCTGTCCGGCCGACCGGCTCAGTTGTTGCCGGCGCCGATCCCGCAGTCCGGCGCGGACCAGGTGGTGGTGTTCGGGACGTTGTCGCTGTTGTTCTCCCGCCGCGAGTCCACGTGCACGTGGTCGTCGTGGTCCGGGTAGCCCGGCCCGAAGATCCCGCTGAAGCCCCGGTTGCGGGCGTCCCGGGCGACCTGGCACAGCGACTTCGTACGCGACACCACGTCGGCGGCGTTGCCGTAGAGGTGCTGGCTGTCCGACGCCCCGCCGACCTGGTTGTTGCAGGCGCGGCTGCGGAAGCCGCTGCTGACGAGGATCGGCTTGTCGCCGAGGCTGCGCCGCATCGCCTCCAGCTTCCACATCGTGCGCAGCGCGTTCTGCCTGGTCTGGGCGGCGGAGAGCGGACCACCGGTCCAGCCTCCGCGACCGCAGCCGTCGTCCATCTCACTGAAGCTGAAGTGCCGTGGCGTGCAGTCGTTGTCCTGGAGTTCGTAGAGCTTGCCGTACGTCTGCGGTCCGGCGACGCCGTCGGCGCGCAGCCCGTACGCGGCCTGGAACCGCTTGACCGCGGCGGCGGTCTTCGGCCCGTAGCGACCGTCGTTCTCCACGATGTCCCGGTTGCCGGCCCACCCGGCCACCCGGATCTGCAACTGACGGACGTCGTCGCCGGAGCGCCCCTGGTAGAGGTTGCGCTTCCACGTGTAGCAGCCGTCGGCGTGGGCCGCTGGCGCGGCGACCACCGTGGCGACAGCGGCTGCCGGCAACGCCAGGGCGAATGCGACAGCCGCCCGTTTCAGGGTGTTTACGCGCACAGAAGTCCTCCCGATAGGAGTGTGAATGGGGTGGCATCCCGGGACATCGGCCTGGCCGTCCCGTCATTTCCACCCTGGCAGGCCCGCAGGCCGTTCGGGGCAATTAATGAGAATTGTCCTCACGATTTGCCGTTCCTGGGCATTGCCTGGGAATTACCCCGAATTGCGAAACGCCCATTGCTCGGCAACCGACGACAGGAACGCGCGAACGGCGCGGAAAGTCGCAGCTCAGCACGCCGAGGGTGATGTTCTCCCACTGGCCCGACCCGGTAACGTCAGCGCCGGCGGGACCGGGAGGGGGCGGAATGGCACGTGGCGGCGTCTTCTGCATCGAGGGCCAGTGGCACCGGGACCTCAACGAGCGTGGTTCCGTCCTGCCCACCCTCGAACTGCTCGAACGGCTCGGGAAGATCCGCTTCATCCACAAGGACGCGGCCACCCGCGACGAACTCTTCTACTTCGTCGACCGCTGGCTGCTCAAGCAGTACGCCGACCACCGCGTCGGCTTCTTCGCGATGCACGGCGAGCCGAGCCGGCTCTGCCTCACCGACTGGGAATCGGTGGCGCTCGTCGATGTCGCCGAGCTGATGGCGGGTCGCTGCGACGGCCGGCGGCTCTATTTCGGCAGCTGTTCGGTGCTGCGGGCCTCCGACGCGGTGCTGCGGGACTTCCTCGACGCCACCGGGGCGGCACTGATCTGCGGGTACACCCGCGAGGTGGACTGGGTCGAGTCGGCCGCCTTCGAGACCGTCCTGCTCGACGTGCTGGCCAACGGTCAGCGTCACAACGCCGCCGAACTGCGGATGGGCTCCGCGCACTGGGCGCCGCTCGCCTCGTATCTCGGCTTCCGGGTGATCTACGCCAACGGCCGGGCCTGGCGACCCTCCGTCCGGCCCCGGGTGCCCGCCCAGCCCGCCGCTGGCCGCGCCGCCGCACGACCCCGGTGAGACCGGTGCGCCGCGGCTGCCCTCAGTACGCGGCGGTGAAACGGCGGTTCTCGTGTTGCGGATCCTCGATCTCGTCGACGATCGCCACCGCCAGGTCCTCGTAGCTGAGCACCGAGCGGCCCTCGCGGTCGGTCACCGGCTGGTCGCCGCCGGTCCGGTAGTGCCCGGTGCGCTCGCCCGGGTGGAACTCCAGCGGCGGCGGCGAGACGTACGTCCAGCTCACCCCGTCGGCCGAGGAGCGGTAGAAGTCGAGTGCGTCGGCCTGGCCCAGCGCCGCCTCGCGGTATTCGTCGGGGAAGTCCGGCTCGTCGAGGTAGCGGGTGCCCTTCGGCGTGAGCAGGGTCGACCCGCCGCCCACGTGGATGATCCGGGGCGCGGCCGGCATCCCCCGCAGCGCGCCGACCAGGTTGCGTGCCGCGTCGAGCCAGAGACCGTGTTCGCCGCCGCCGACCGCCACCACCATGGCGTCCGTGTCGGGCGCCAGCTCCCGTACGCTCCGCTCGCTGGTGGCGTCCCCGGTGACCACCGTGACCGCCGGCGGCAGGTACGAGGTGGCCTCCGGGCGGCGCACCGCCGCGGTGACCCGGTGCCCCCGGCCGACCGCCTCGGCGGTGATCCGCGAGCCCGCGGTGCCACCCGCGCCGAACACGACGATGTTGCTCATGGCCGACCGCCTCCCGTCCTGCCCGACGTGTTCCGCCTTCAGGCTATTGACCGGGCCGGCCGACCGGTGCCGTTACCGCGATCCCGGGCTCAGTCGACCAGGGCGGAGTAGACGAGCTGCCGAAGCTGGGGCCGGATCGGGTGGGTGCTCGACGGCATGAGCTGGGTGAAGAACAGGGCCGTGACCTCCTCCGCCGGGTCGACCCAGAACGCCGTGCTCGCCACCCCACCCCAGTAGTACTCGCCGACGCTGCTCGGCACCCGGCTCGGCACGGGGTTGTCGACCACGGCGAAGCCGAGTCCGAAGCCGATCCCCTCGAGGGTGGTCTCGGAGAAGCCGCCGGCGGAGAGGGTCTCCAGGTCCTGCCCGCCGGGCAGGTGGTTGCGGGTCATGAAGCGCACGGTGCGCGGCCCCAGCAGGCGTGCCCCGCCCAGCTCGCCGCCGCGCAGCAGCATCTGGGTGAACCGGTGGTAGTCGGCGGCGCTGGAGATCAGCCCCCCGCCGCCGGAGAGCAGCAGCGGCTTCTCGTACGCCAGCGCGCCCAACTGGTCGTAGCGCAGCGCGCGGCCGGTGCGCGGGTCGGGCGCGTAGAGAGCGGCGAGCCGCTCGGCGACGTCGCCCTCGGCCCACCAGTGCGTGTCGGTCATGCCCAGCGGGCGGAAGATCCGGTCGGCGAAGAAGGCGTCGAGGCTCTGCCCGGAGACCACCTCGACCAGCCTGCCGAGCACGTCGGTGGCGACCGAGTAGCCCCACGCCGTGCCGGGCTGGAACAGCAGGGGCAGCTCGCCGAAGGCCTGGCAGGCCGTCGCCAGGTCGACGTCCGCCGGCGGGTACAGGTCGTAGCCGGCGGCCCGGTAGATGCCGTCGACCACCGAGGTCTGCATGAAGCCGTACGTCAGGCCGGCGGTGTGGGTGAGCAGGTGCCAGACCCGGATCGGCTCGATCGCCGGCACCGTGTAGGGCTTGAGCGCCGTGCCCTTGGAGTAGACCCGCAGGTCGGCGAACTCGGGCAGCCACCGGCTGATCTCGTCGGTCAGCTCGAAGCGGCCCTCCTCCCACAGCATCATCGCGGCGACGGAGGTGACCGGCTTGGTCATCGAGTAAATGCGCCAGAGCGTGTCCGCCTCGACGGGTGCGCCCGCCTCGGCGTCGCGCAGCCCGTACGTCGACGAGTGGGCGATCTCGCCGCGACGGGTGACCAGCACCTGGAAGCCGGCGAGACGGCCGTCGTCGACGTACCTGCCGAAGTGCTCGTCGATGCGCGCCAGGCGCGCCGGGTCGAAGCCGATCTGGTCCGGGTCGATGCTGCGTGCCACACTCACGCCGCCGAAACTACTAGCCGGTACGCCCCGTTGGAAGGGGCGGGTCGCGATGTCGGGCCTGGCCGATAGCCTGGCCCGATGCCCGAACTGACCGAGGACGCGACCTTCCGCAACGAGGACTGGTACGGCGAGGAGCTGGTTGACCGGCACTTCGTCCGCTGCGAGTTCTTCGACGTCGACCTGACCGAGGCGGTCAGCCGGGGCGCGGTCTTCGACGGCTGCACCTTCGGCAACGTGAGATTCAACGCCTCCCGGCACACCGACTCGGCGTTCACCCGCTGCGACTTCCAGCGGTGCAACCTCTTCGAGGCGGAGTTCACCGGCTGCAAGCTCGTGGGCAGCAGCTTCGCCCAGTGCGACCTGCGGCCGATGACGGTTACCGGCGGCGACTGGTCGTTCGTCGCGCTGCCCGGCGCCGACCTGCGCGGCGTCCGCATCACCGACGTCCGGATGCGCGAGGCGGACCTCACCGGGGCCAACCTGACCGGGGCCACGGTCACCGGCGTCGACCTCTCCGCCGCGCAGCTGCACCGTTCCCGGCTGTCCGGGGCCGACCTGCGCGGCAGCGATCTGACCGCGCTCGACCCGACGGCGGTGGAGCGCGCCGGGGCGATCGTCGACGCCGCGCAGGCCATGGTGATCGCGCAGGCGCTCGGCTTCGAGATCCGCTGAGGAAAGCTGACGTGGGTTGTCCGGATTGCCTGCCAGGCTGAGCGGCATGACATGGTGGGACGACCTCGTCCGCGAGGAACCCGAGTTCGCCGAGCGCGTCAGGGCGCGCTTCGCGGTACGCAGACACGGCACGATGGCGACGCTGCGCCGCGACGGCTCGCCCCGGATCAGCGGCACCGAGTTCGAGTTCGGCGCCGGGCACCTGCGGCTGGGCAGCATGGCGGGCGCGGTCAAGGCGCTCGACCTGCGCCGCGACCCACGGGTGGCGCTGCACTGCCCGACCGAGGACACGCCGGAGGACGACCCGGGATCCTGGGACGGCGACGCGAAGATCGCCGGGCGGGCGCACGAGGAACCACCGGCCGAGGACGGCTCGCACCGGTTCCGGGTCGAGCTGACCGAGGTGGTACTGACCCGGGTGGGCGACCCGCCGGACCACCTCATCATCGAGAGCTGGCATCCCGGTCGGGGCCTGCGTCGCCGACGACGGGACTGAGCCGGCCGTCGCAGGCCCGCCACCGCCGTCGGGATCGATGTTCGCGGTGACCGGCTTCCCTGCCGTGGGCGGCCGGGCGGCGTCGTTCGCCCGGCGACCGGCCGCGGCCCGGAGTAGCGTGGTCGCCGACCGGATGCGCGATGGCGAACGGGAGGGCTCATGACGTCGAGCGAGCAGGTGCTGGACAGCCCGCAGGACTGGGTGGCAGACCACATCCGGCGGTACGTCGAGACCGACGGCGCCGAGGGGCACGAGTGGCGGCCCGGGGTCTTCACGCTGCTGCTGACCACCAGGGGCCGGCGCAGCGGGAAGCTGCGGCGCACCGCGCTCATCTACGGCCGCGACGGCGACGCCTATCTGGTCGTCGCCTCGCAGGGCGGCGACCCGAAGCACCCGGCCTGGTATCTCAACCTGCTCGACGAGCCGCTGGTCGAGGTGCAGGTGGGCGCCGAGCGGTTCACCGTGCGGGCGCGTACCGCCACGGCGCAGGAGAAGCCGCGGATGTGGTCCACGATGGCCGGCATCTGGCCGGCGTACGACGACTACCAGGCGAGGACCGACCGGGACATCCCCGTCGTCGTGCTCGAACGCGCCTGACCTGGGCGGCCGGACGCCGTTACCTCACGGGTAATCGACGCCGGGCGGGTGCCGGCGGAAGACTCGGCGTACCGCCCCGGTGATCCGGCCGGGCGGACCGGCTCCAGGAGGACACATGCCCGCGTTCGCGCTCGCACAACTGCACGATGTCCCGATGAACGAGGACATTCTCACCTACCTCGAGCGGATCCAGGCCACGCTGGACCCGTTCGAGGGCCGGTTCCGGGTGCACGGCGCGACGGTCGAGGTCCGGGAGGGGGACTGGCCGGGCAGCGTTGTCATCGTCGAGTTCCCCGACCTCGACCGGGCCCGGGCCTGGTACGACTCGCCGGCGTACCAGGAGATCCTGCCGTTGCGCACCCGGCACATCCCGGGCGCGGTGCTGTTCGTGGACGGGGTCGCTCCCGGCTACGACGCCAGCCGGACGGCCGCCCGACTGCGCGCGCAGGTCGCCGGCTGACCCGCGGCTGCGCCCGTCGGGGCAGTTTGTCCGTCGCGCTGTGTCGCGCATTCCGTAACTTTCTGCTGTCCGCCTCCGACCATCCCCTGTGGAGGCTCGACCGATGCACCGGCGGGGCCCCCGCACCGGGCCCCGCCGGCCCGTCAGCAGGCGTTCGGCTTCACCCAGGCACACTCCAGGCCCTCCGGGACCCGAGGGGCGGTGGGCGCCGTCGGGAGCGTGGCGCGCGCGCCGGTCACGTCCTTCCCGGTGTACGAGGCCAACGCGATCGCGATCTGGTCCTCCAACGTCTTCACCGACGAGGCCAGGTAGTTGTTGAGCAGGATCGAGAACGCCAGCATCCGCCCGTCGGCGTCGGTGACGTAGCCGGAGAGGCCGGAGACGCCGGTCAGGCTGCCGGTCTTGGCGTGCACGTTGCCCGCCGCCGGGGTGCCCCGCATCCGGCTGCGCAGCGTCCCGCCGACGAACCGGTCCGCCTCGCCGGCGATCGGCAGGGCCGCGTACCAGGTGGCGAACCAGGGCTCCGCGCGGACGGCGGTGAGCAGGTCCACGAACTCGTCGGCCGGGATCAGGTTGCGCCGGGAGAGCCCGGAGCCGTCCCGCTGGCGCAGCGTGCCGGTGTCCATCCCGGCGTCGGCGACGTACTCGCTGATCGCGGTCAGCCCGGCCGACCAGGTGCCGGATCCGGAGAGCACCCGGCCGATCTCCTTGGTCAGCACCTCGGCGTGCCCGTTGTTGGAGAGCTTGAGGAACGGCACCATCAGCTCGGCCAGGGGCATCGAGCGGTGTCGCGCCACCTCGGCCGCGCCCTCCGGGGTGGCCTGGCCGAGCACCGTCCGCCCGAGCACCCGTACGCCGTGCTTGCGCAGCGCCGAGCGGAAGATGTCGGCGGCGTAGCCGGTGGGCTCCCAGACGCTGACCCAGTCGCTCGCGGAGGCGGCGCCGAGCGCGATCTGACCGGTGACCACGACCGTGTTGTCGCCGTGCCCGCGCTCGAAGGAGAGCGAGGTCTGCCCGTTCGCGACCGTCTCGGCCCGGTTGTCGATCTTCAGGTAGCGGGTGGCCGGGGTGGTGGTGACGACCGGGCGTGCGCCGGCGGTCGCGCCGGGGGCGGCGTGGACGATGACGGTGCCCGCGTCGTAGTCGGTGTCCGGCGCCACGGTCAGCGCGGAGACCTGCGCGGCGTAGTAGTACGGCTCGTCGTCCCAGGTCCAGTCCGGGCCGAGGCGGGTGTCGTCGTAGCGGGTGTCGTCGGCCACCAGGTTGCCGGTGACGACCCGTACGCCCGCGGCGGCGACCTGTGCGGCCAGCGCGTCGTAGTCGGCGGCCAGCATGGTCGGGTCGCCGCCGCCGCGCAGGTAGAGGTTGCCGGAGACCAGGCCCGCGTGGCGGGTGCCGCTGGTCCGCACCTCGGTGCTGAACCGGTGCCCCGGCCCGAGCAGCTCCAACGCCGCCGCCGACGTCAGCAGCTTGGTGTTGGAGGCGGGCATCAGGCGGCGCTCGCCGTTGCGGTGGTAGACCGTCTCCCCGGTGGTCGCGTCCTTGACCACCACCGAGGCCTGGGCCCCGGCCAGCCGGCTGTCGGCGAGGATCGCGTCGATGGTGGCGTTCAGGCGGGTCGCCGAGGGGGTCGGGGACTCGGCGGTGGCGGTGGGCGCGCCCGCCGTGGCCGCTGCGGCGACCAGCGCCACCAGCGCCAGCGTCCTGGGGAGGAGACGACGATGCATGGGGAGATGCTGCCACGCAGGTATCTGCCAGAAAAGACCGTCGATGGAAAGAAAATTTTCCGTCCCACGGGCACGGTGGCGGCATCCCCACCGGGCGGGCTGTGAGCGACGAGACGCCCGCCGGCGGGCAGCCGGACGGGTCCGGCGGTGTTGTACCCGGCATGGAACCCGTCGACGTGCTGGTGATCGGGGCCGGGCAGGCCGGCCTCTCCGCAGGGCACCACCTGCGCCGGGTCGGGTTCGCCCCCGGGGACGGCTTCGTGATCCTCGACGGTGGCGACGGACCGGGCGGGGCGTGGCGGCACCGCTGGCCCACGCTGCGACTCGACCGGGTGCACGGCTTCCACGACCTGCCCGGCCTGCCCTTTCCGGCGGCCGGGCCGGACCGGCCGGCGGCCGAGGTGGTCAGCGCCTACTTCGCCGCGTACGAGCGCGAGTTCGACCTGCCGGTGCGGCGCCCCGTACGGGTCCGGGAGGTGCGCGACCGGCCCGACGGCCGGCTGGCCGTGCACACCGATCACGGTTCCTGGACCGCGCGCGCCCTGGTCAACGCCACCGGCACCTGGACCCGGCCGTTCTGGCCGCACTACCCCGGCCGGTCGACCTTCCGGGGCCGGCAGTTGCACACGGCCGACTACCGGGGGCCGGCGGAGTTCGCCGGCAAACGGGTCGTGGTGGTGGGCGGCGGGACGTCGGCCGTCCAACTGCTCGCCGAGGTCTCGGCCGTCGCCGCCGGCACCACCTGGGTGACCCGGCGCCCGCCCGACTTCCGCGACGAGGAGTTCACCCCCGAGCGGGGGCGCGCGGCGGTGGCCCTGGTCGACGCGGCGGTACGCGCCGGCCGGCCGCCGACCAGCGTGGTCGGGGTGACCGGCCTGCCGCTGACGCCGGAGCTGCGCCGGCTGCGCGAGCGCGGTGTGCTGGACCGGTTACCCGTCTTCGACCGGATCACGCCCGACGGGGTGGCCTGGGACGACGGGCGGTTCGTGCCCGCGGACGTGATCCTGTGGTGCACCGGCTTCCGGGCCGCGTTGGACCATCTCGCGCCGCTGCGGCTGCGCGCCCCGGGCGGCGGTATCACGATGGACGGCACCCGGGTGGTCGCCGACGAGCGGATTCACCTGATCGGGTACGGCCCCTCGGCGAGCACGATCGGCGCCAACCGGGCGAGCCGCGCGGCGGTACGCGACATCCGGGCCCGGCTCGCCCGGACCGCCGCCGCGCACTGACCCGGCTCTATTTGACGGATCCCCCGGCAGGGGGCAACGTAGGCCGTGGAGGGGCCCTCAGCTGCCCCGAAGCGCGACGGCGATGTGCGTGTCGCCCTTCCATCGCCTCCCACGTGCGCTCGTCCGCGGGCCGATCACCGGTCCCGTACCGCGAATCCGAGAATCCACGAGGAGTTCCGCCATGCTCACCATGACCGACAACGCCGTGCTGGTGATCCGAGACCTCGCCACCCAGCAGGACGTCGCCGAGGACGGCGGAGTGCGGATCGCCGCCGACGCCGACGCGGGCTCGCTCACCGTCGAGTTGGTCGCCGAACCGGTCGAGGGCGACCACGTGGTCGACAACCAGGGCGCCCGGATCTTCCTGGACTCCGACGCCGCCGACCTGCTCGGCGACGCGTCGGTGGACGCGAGCGTCGACGACGAGGGCATCGTGCAGTTCGGGTTCACCGAGAAGGAGTGACGGCGGGGGCGTTTCCCCTGCCGCTGGCCCCTGGCCCGGCGCTCAGCCGGCTCGGCGGGTCTCCCCGCTCCGGTGCGGCCGGGCGGGACGACCCCGCTCGTGCGGGGCCTGACCGGATCGCCACGGCCCCGGCCCGGACTCCTGCCCCGGACGGGGCAGGGCAGCCAGCACGTGCGCCAGGTGGTGCGAGGTGCTCCACGCCGCCCAGTTGCTGGCGGACCCGGCGCCGGCGCCTCCGCGGGCACGCCGCAGGATCTCGTGGTCACCCCACGAGAAGGCGGCACCGACGGCCGGCCAGTGCGGCGCCGAGACCAGGGTGCGGCAGAGGTCCGCGAACCGGTCGTCGCCCCGCCTGCCCCGCCGTGACCAGCGGTACACCCACCAGGCGCCGTCGGTGGTGTAGCGGACGGTGGGCAGCCGGTCTCCCGACTGGTCCGCGCCGGGCACGGCGGAGCCGACACCGTAGTCGCCGTAGCCGACGCCGAGGTCGGCCAGCCGCTGCCAGAGCTGCCAGTCCCAGCGGTCGAGGCGTACCGGCTCGTCGGTGGGCAGGGCGGACAACGCCGGGGGCATCCCGCCCGCCGCCACGCTCACCGAGCACCAGGCGTGCCGGCGGGCCCACTCCAGCAGCCGGCGGACCCGGGGCTCGGCCACCCGCACGTCGGCCAGGCAGCACACGTCGCCCGCGTCGATGAGCAGGTCACACTGCTCGGGCACCAGCCGGGTGAACCGCCAGACCCGCTCCGCCGCCGCCGTGGCCGCGTCCGGGCCCGTCCGGTCGTGGCCGACCCGCAACCGGACGACCGCCCGTTGGGCGTGGGCCCGGGCCGCCGCGCCGTGCGCCACCAGGCGCCGGTCGCTGTCCGCGAGCCCGATGACCGGCACCAGCGGTACGCCCCAGCGGACCAGCTCGGCCCCCGGAACGTCGGGCAGGGCGGTGACGTCGACAGCGGTGAGCAGCCCGGCGGGCAGCCGGCGGAGCACGTCCAGGGTGAACTGGTCCAGGATGGACACCTGGAGGACCGGGGCGAGCAGGGGTGCGACATCTTCGTCGAGATGACCGAGCGCCTCCAGCTCGCCCCGCCGGTTGGCGAGGATGGGGCGGTAGACCGGTTCCGCCGCCCGGCCCCGGTGGGCGGGCACCATACCCCAATGTAGCCAGACATCGGTGTCGGTCACAGGGGCGATCGGTCCGGCGAGCACCCCGATCCGTCGTCCCGGTACGCGAACCGGGCGGGCGCCCCCTCGCCCCGCCCCGGCCCGCAACGACGACGCCGCCGCCCCGCGTGGCGGGACGGCGGCGCTACCGGCGACGGATCAGTCGTCGTCGCGGTCGTCATCGTCATCGTCGTCGCGGTCGTCGTCATCGTCGTCGACCGGCTCCTGCTCGGCCTTGACCACGGAGCCGTCGGCCCGGTCGACGTCGATCTCGTGCTCGGTCTGCCCGGCCACGATCTCGACGCTCCACACCGCCCGGCCGTCCTCGTCCTCGCGCTCCACCTCGACGATCCGGCCACCGCCGGCCCGCGCCAGCGCGATCTCGCCGGCCCGTTGCTCGGTCACCGCGTCCTCACCGGTGGCCGGAGCGCTGCTGCCCGACGGGGTGCCGGGCGCCGCCGTGGTGCCGCTGGTGGCCGGCGCGCCGCCCGTCGCCGGGGCGCTGCTCCCGGTGCCGCCCGGCGTGGCCGGCGTGCCCGGCGTGGTGGTGGCGGCCAGGGCGGTCGGCCGGGCCGCGCTGGTGTCGGCCGCCGCGACGCCGAAGGTCGCCCCGGTCACGGCGAGCACGGCCGCGCCTCCGAGCGACGCCAGCATCAGGGACTTGCGCTTCATCTCGTTCACCCTTCCTCGATTGCTGGTTCCCAGGATCACGCCTGCCCGGATAGCGCCACGCTGCCCGAACGCTAAGGCCGGGTTAAGCCTGGCCGGGGGACAACGGACCGGCGTCAGGGTCGGGGCGGGCCGAGTTCGAGGCGTACCTCCGCGCCCCCGGACGGGGCGGCGTGCAGGGTGAGCCGGCCACCGCTGGCCTGGGCGGCGCGGCGGGCGATGTCCAGGCCCAGGCCGGTCGAGCCGGCGCCGCTCGCGCCCCGGTCGATCGTGCCGGCCGGTATCCCCGGCCCCTCGTCCACCACGGTCAGCGCCGCCCGGCCGGCCTCCGCCCCCAGCCGGACGGCGAACGCCGTGCCGTCCGGGGTGTGCGCGAAGACGTTGCCGAGCAGGGCGTCCACCGCCGCCGCCAACTCGTCGGCGGGCACCCCCACCGGCAGCGGTCCCGGTGCCAGGTCGAGCGTCACGGTCCGTCCCGTGTCCTCGGCCAGCACCGACCAGAACGCCACCCGTTCGGCCACCACGGCCGCCGCGTCGGCGCTGGCCGCCCCGGCCGTGGGCGCCCGCCAGCGGGCCTGCCGGATCAGGCCGGTGACCGCCCGCTCCAGCCCGTCCACGGCCGCGGTCACCCGGGCCGCGTCCTCCGGGTCGCGCAGCGACTCGGCCTCCAGCCGCAGCGCGGTCAGCGGGGTGCGCAGGCGGTGCGAGAGGTCGGCGACCTCCTCGCGCTCCTGCACCAGCAGCACCTGGATGCGACCGGCGAGGTGGTTGAGGGCGCCGGCGACCTCACGCAGCTCGGGTGGCCCGGTGGGGGTGACGCGCGCGTCCAGTTCCGCGTTGGCCAACCGGTGCGACACGGCGGAGAGCTCACCGATCGGCCGGACCAGGTTGCGGGCCAGCCGGTCGGCGACGGCCAGCCCGATCAGCACCAGCAGCGCGCCGAGCAGGGCCAGGGCCAGCCAGGACCGGGTCACCCCGGCGGTCAGCTCGGCGGGCGGCACCAACGTCCGGATCACGCCGGTGCCGTCCGGGCGGCCCTGCACGGCGATCACCACCTCCCGTCCCCGCCCGGACTCGGCGGTGAGGCTCTGCCCCCGTTCCGCCAGCGCCACCGCGGCCGTACGGGGGGCCGGGGCGCCGAGCACCGTGCCGTCGGGCAGGAACACCGTGACCGGCCGCTCGGACTCCGTGGCCAGCTGTTCGACGGTCAGCCGGATCGTCGCGGTGTCGGCGGTGCCGACGACGGTGATGAGGCTCTGCGCGTCGGCGGTGGCCCGCACGGTGGCCCGGTCGGCCGCGACGGTACGCACCAGCAGCGCCAGCGGCACCAGGAAGGCGACCAGGGTGAGGACGCTGACGGCGGCGACCAGCAGTGCCAGCCGCGCCCTCATCCGGCGCTCCCCGGCGCCTCGAGCCGGACCCCGACGCCCCGTACGGTGTGCAGGTAGCGGGGTGCCTGCGCGTTCTCCCCGAGCTTGCGCCGCAGCCAGGACAGGTGCACGTCCACGGTCTTGTCCGCGCCGCCGTACGGGACGCGCCACACCTCGGCGAGCAGTTCCCGCTTGGTGACCACCTGGCCGGGGCGGCCCGCGAGGTGGTGCAGCAGGTCGAACTCGCGCGGGGTCAGCTCGACGGCCTCCCCGTCCAGGGTGACCTGCCGCGACCGGGGGTCGACCCGCAGCCCGCCCACCACCAGCGCCGGGTCGTCCGGGGCGGACCCCGCTCCGCGCCGCAGCACCGCCCGGATCCGCGCGTCGAGCTGCGCGGCCGTGAACGGCTTCACCACGTAGTCGTCCGCTCCGGCGTCGAGCACCCGGACGATCTCGGTCTCGTCGTCGCGCGCGGTGGCGACGATGACCGGCACGGCGCTGACCGCGCGGAGCATCCGCAGCAGCTCCCGGCCGTCCAAGTCGGGCAGCCCCAGGTCCAGCACCACCAGGTCGGGCCGGTCGTCCAGCGCGTCGCGCAGGCCGGTCATCGCCGTCGAGGCGGCGGCCACCGCGTGCCCCCGTTCGCGCAGTGCCCGCAGCAGCGGCGTACGGATCGTCAGGTCGTCCTCGATGAGCAGCAGGCGGGCCACAGGTGGCAGGCTAGCCGCCACACGACGCCCCGGCTCGGACCTTAACCCTCCCTTAGCCTCGTCCAGGGCTCGTCCCAACTGCGGATCGGGGAGACTCGGGGGATGCGTCGCCGTCCGTTCCTCGCCGTCGCCGGGTGGCTGGCCACCGCCGCCGTCGCCACCGTGATCGGGGTGGCCGCGATCGAGTGGGTGGGGGAGAGCATCGCCGGCACGCCGGGCGGGGTGCTCAGCCAGGAGGAGGTCGAGCGGGCACTGGCCTCGCCCGCGCCCAGCGTCCCGGGGGTCGGCGGGCCGTCGTCGCCGACCGGGAGCCCACTGCCGCCGGGAGCGACCGGATCGACCCCGGCGGGCCCACGTCGGGCCTTCGCCACGACGGGGGGCAGCGCGGTCGCCGAGTGCGGGCCGGGCGGGGTGCGGCTGGTCTCCTGGACGCCCGCGCCGGGCTACCGGGTGTCCGAGGCGGAGCAGGGGCCGGACGACGACGTGGAGGTCACCTTCGCCGGCCCGGGCGGCGAATTCGAGCTGAAGGTGCGCTGCGTGGGCGTGGAGCCGGTGTCGGCCGACGACGACTGACCGTCGCGCCGCGACCCGGGCCCGGACACGAGCGCACGGCGCCGTTCGGATCCCGGGGATCGGAACGTCGCCGCGCTCTGGCCGTCTCCCACCGCCGCAGCCGTACGGCGGTACGTCAGCGGGGACCTGGCTCGACCGGCCACCGTGCGCCGGCTAGGCACTCGATCCCCGTCCACGGAGGATCGAAACCCCGGAGGAGTGGCGAATTCCACCATCTGCGAGTCCCGGCGTGACAGCGGGCCCTGGCGGGTATGGGTGTCGGCATGGAGCATTTCACGATCGCGACCGTCGCCGAGAAGAGCCCGGACTTCCGGCGGGTGCTGTGGACCGGTGAGCACACCCAGCTGGTGATCATGACGATTCCGCCGGGCGGCGAGATCGGCGAGGAGGTCCACGAGGGCATCGACCAGATCCTGACCTTCGTCAGCGGTACGGGCGAGGCCCGGGTGGCGGGGGAGAAGCGCGAGGTCGTGCAGGGCGACCTGGTGGTGGTGCCGGCCGGCACGAAGCACAACTTCGTCAACACCGGCCCCAACCCGCTGGTGCTCTACACCGTCTACGGCCCGCCCGAGCACGCCGACCAGGCGGTGCACCGGACCAAGGAGGAGGCCGACGCCGCGGAGGCCGCCGGCGAGGACGAGCCGCCCACCTCCTGACCGTCCCGCGTACCGGTGCCGCCTGGCGTGGGCGGCACCGGTCGTGGACGCCTCAGGCCGGCAGGACCGGTACGTCGGTGACGTCCACGGTCTCCGGGTACTTCACGCCGGCACCGGTGTTGAGCACCACCACCCGTTCGCCGGCCCGGATCCAGCCGCCCGCGCGCAGGTGCCGGGCGGCGGTCAGGCAGGCGGCCCCCTCCGGACAGAGCAGCAGCCCCTCGCGGGCGGCGAAGTCCCGCAGGTCGGCCAGTATCTCGGTGTCGTCCACCGCGATCGCCGTGCCGGCGCTGGCGCGCAGCGCGTCGAGGATCAACTCGTCGCCGAGCGGGGCGGGCACGGTGATGCCGTACGCCACGGTGTGCGCGTCGGCCCACGGCCGCGCCCGCTGCTCACCGGCGGCGAAGGCGCGGACGATCGGCGCGCAGCCGGTGGACTGCACCGCGACCAGGCGGGGCAGCCGGTCCTCGATCCACCCCAGCTCGCGCAGCTCGTGCAGCGCCTTCTGGATGCCGATCAGGCCGACCCCACCCCCGGTGGGATAGATGATCACGTCCGGCACCTGCCAGCCGAGCTGCTCGACGATCTCGTACCCCATCGTCTTCTTGCCTTCGAGCCGGTACGGCTCGCGCAGCGTGCCGGCGTCGAAGACCGCGCCGCCGGAGCCGGCGACCAGCCCCGCGACGTGCCGGCCGGCGTCGCTGATCAGCCCGTCGACCAGGCGCAGGTCGGCCCCGGCGGCCACGCACTCGCGCCGGCAGATGGTCGGCGCGTCCAGCGGCATGACGATGGTCGCGCCCAGCCCGGCCCGTGCGGCGTAGGTGGCCCAGGCCGCGCCCGCGTTGCCGTTGGTCGGCATGGCGATCCGCTGTACGCCCAGCTCACGGGCCCGGCTGACGCCCACCGCCGCGCCGCGTGCCTTGAACGACCCGGTCGGGGTCAGCCCCTCGTCCTTGACCATCAGGTCGGCGATGCCGATCTCCGTGCCGTAGGCCGGGGCGCGCAGCAGCGGCGTCCAGCCCTCGCCCAGCGTGGTCTCGTGCCGGGGGTCGGCCACCGGCAGCAGTTCGCGGTAGCGCCACAGGTCGGCGGGGCGCAGCGGGAACCGTTCCGGGGTGAGCACCTTCGCCACCGCCGCCAGGTCGTAGCGGGCCAGCAGCGGGGATCCGCAGTCGCAGAGGTTGGCCGGTCGGGTGGCGTCGTGCTCCCGTCCGCAGCGCGGGCACTCCAGGTGTGTCAGGTACACGATGCTCCTCGCCGTCTCAGCTCGGGTCCCGGCCCGTGTCGATGCTCAGCCAGCGCCGGCTGCGCCGCCCAGGCTCGTAGGCCGAGTCCAGCCGCTTCGCCACCACCCCGGGCAGCCCCTGCTCCCGCCCGGTCCGCAGCGCCTCCCGGCCGGCGCCCGGGAACCAGGGCGGAGTTTGCCAGTGCGGGCCGGCGAGCGCCAGACCGTCGAGCAGCTCCCGGCGCTGTGCGTAGGGCAGGTCCGTGCTGGTCACGCCCTCCATCCAGAGCAGGTCGAAGATCAGGTACTGGGCGTCGGGGGTGCGGCGCCCGCCGCGTGCCGGCCGCACCCGGCCGGCGCCGTCGATGCGGACCAGAACGCCGTCCAGCACGGCCTCCGTGGGCGCCAGCTCCTCGGCCATCTCCCGCAGCCAGGGGTACGTCCCGGAGACGTCCTCGTCGTCCTCCGCGAGCAGCCGCAGCCGCCCACCCGAGACGTACGCGACCGCGCGCACCCCGTCCCAGCGCAGCTCGTAGCCCCACTCCGCCTCGCCCCGGGGCAGTTTCGCCGCCCGGGTGGGCAACATCGGGCGGACCAGTTCCGGCATGCTCGTCCAGCCCTGCGGGGGCGGGTCGGTGCGGCGGACCATCCAGTCGCGCCCGCCCTTGCGCCCGGTGGCGAAGAGGACGTACCGCCCGGTGGTGCGCTCGCCGTCGAGCACCACGATCACCTCGTCGTCGCGCCACTTCTCGCAGTGGTAGGTGCCCCGGTCGTGGACGGTCATCCGCCCGCCGCCGTACTCGCCGGCCGGGATCTCGCCGTGGAAGTCGAGGTACTCCATGGGGTGGTCCTCGGTGTGCACGGCGAGGTGGTTGCGGCCGGTGTCGCGGGGCAGCCCGCGCGGCACGGCCCAGGAGGCCAGCACCCCCTCGTGTTCCAGCCGCAGGTCCCAGTGCAGGCTCCGGGCGTGGTGCTGCTGGATGACGAACCGGGCCGTACCGTCGGCGGCCTTCCTCCTGCGCGGGTGGCGCTTCGGCACCGGTTCCGGGGTGCGCGCCGCGTCCCGTTTGCGCCGGTACTCCTCCAACGGGTCAGCCACATCCGTATTCTCCGGCAATCCGTCCCGGTCCGCCGGTCGCCCGCGTGTCCGGTACGCCGGTCCGTTCGGGCATGTCGCAGGTCAGCCCGGGTAGACGCGCGGCATGGACCACGAGGACCAGCCCACCGTCCTGCTCCCGGGCGAGGTGCGGATGCCGCTGCTCGGCTTCGGCACGTGGCAGGCCACCGGCCAGGCCGGGTACGAGGCGGTGCTCGCCGCGCTCGACGCCGGCTACCGCCACGTCGACACCGCCACGATGTACGGCAACGAGGAGGAGGTCGGCCGGGCGGTCCGGGAGAGCGGGCTGCGCCGCGAGGACGTCTTCGTCACCACGAAGTTGCCCCCGGACCGGGTCGGACGGGAGCGGGAGACGATCGAGGCGAGCCTGACCGCGCTCGGCATCGACCAGGTCGACCTGTGGCTGGTCCACTGGCCGCCGGCGAGCCCCGGGGACAACATCCCCGTCTGGCGGGAGATGCTCGCCGCCCGGAACGAGGGGCTGGCGCGCGCGGTGGGGGTGAGCAACTACGCCACCGCCCAGATCGACGCGCTGATCCAGGCGACCGAGGAGAACCCGGCCGTCAACCAGATCCGGTGGAGCCCCTCGTTGTACGACCGGCAGCGGCACAGGGACCACCGTGACCGGGGCATCGTGCTGGAGGGTTACAGCCCGTTCAAGAGCAGCGACCTCGCCGACCCGGTGCTGACCCGCATCGCCGCCGCGCACGACGTCTCCCCGGCCCAGGTGGTGCTCCGCTGGCACGTCGACCACGAGATCGTGGTCATCCCCAAGTCGGTGACCCCGGAGCGGATCCGCGTCAACGCCGACATCTTCCACTTCTCGCTCACCGCCGAGGAGATGCGCGACATCGACGCACTCGGCAACCCCTGACCGACCCCTTCCGGCCGCCCGGATCGGGGCCCGCTCCGGGCGTCGCACCCGGACGCGTTTGCCAAATTCCTTCAGCCTGAATAGGGGCGATGAAGGGTATCGACATAGATGCTCGTGACGATATACCGTGCGCGTCACCAGTTCATCGATGAGTCGGAACCCCTCCGCCCTTGTCTGAAGGAGCGCCATGAACGCGTCACGACCAGCACGCCTCCCCCGACGCGGGTTGCTGGGCATGTCGGCCCTGGTTGTCACCGCGGCGGCGGTCGCCGCCAAGCCCGCCGCGGCCAGTGCCGCGCCGCTCGCCGCGCCGAAGGCCGAGTGCCTCGCCGACCTGCTCGGGGAGTCCTGATGGCCACCATTCCCTGGCTGGTGGACGTCCTGCGGGGGGCGGGCGTCCAGGTCGTCGTCGAGGGCGACTGGCTCAATCGGTCGGCAGGCAGCTCGTTCGCCCCGATCGGCGTGCTCTGGCACCACACCGCCGCCACCTCCAGCGCCAGCAACCCGCACCCGGCGCTCAACATCTGCATCAACGGCCGGTCCGACCTGCCCGGCCCGCTCTGCCAGGCGCTCGTCGACTACCACGGCGTCTTCCACGTGATCTCCGCCAACCGCTGCAACCACGCGGGTGTCAGCCGGGGCAGCGGGCCGATCCCGGCCGGCGACGGCAACACGCTGATGATCGGCTGGGAGATCGACTACAACGGGGTCAACCAGGAGATGACTGCGGCGCAGTACAACGCGTCGGTCGCCGCCACCGCCGCCGTGCTCAAGCGGCTGGGCAGGGACGCCAGCCACGCCCGCGGCCACCGCGAGACGAGCACCAGCGGCAAGATCGACCCGTCCTTCATCGACCTGAACACGATGCGCGCCGACGTCGCCGCGAAGATGGCGGGAGGCGGCACCGCCTGGAGCTCCGTGGTGGACAACTCCACCGCCGGCCGGTTCACCGCCAGCGCCAGCTGGGGCACCTCGTCGTACTCGACCCAGCGGTACGGGGCCGACTACCGCTTCGCGGATCCGGTCGCCGCCAGCGACGCCGCCTGGTACAAGTTCAACGTCCCGGCGACCGCCAACTACCGGGTCGACGCCTGGTGGCCGGCGGTTTCCGGCTACAACGCCGCGACTCCGTACATCGTCTCCACCACCACCGGCAACCGCACGATCATCGTCGACCAGCGGGCGACCGGCGGGCAGTGGCGCACCCTCGGCACCTTCACGCTGCCGGCCGGTGACGCCAACCGGGTCGCGGTCAGCCGGTGGAGCTCCGCCGCCGGCCTGGTCATCGCCGACGCGGTCCGCCTCACCCGGGTCTGAGCCGGCAGGTCCTCCGACTCGCGACGTCCGCCAGGCATCGGGGTGGCCCGGCGGACGTCGCGTCCGGCAGTGCCGACCTGGGCGCGCCGGATCGGCACCTGCTCAGGCCCGCGAGCAGGCGACCCCGTTGAGGGTGAAGCTGGTCGGGGACGAGTACGCCCCGCTCAGCGTCCCCTGGTAGCCGAAGCTGGCCGTGCCGCCGGGAGCGAGCGTGCCGTTCCAGCTGATGTTCCGCGCGGTCACCGCCGTCCCGCTCTGGCTCACCGTGGCGTTCCACGCGTTGGTCACCTGCTGCCCGGTGGGCAGGTGGTAGGCGAGCGTCCAGCCGTTGACCGGGCTCGACCCGGTGTTGGTGACCTGCACGTCGGCGGTGAAGCCGTTGCCCCACGCGTTCGGCGTGTACTTCACGGCGCAACCCGAGCCGCCGGGCGGGGGAGTGGTCGGTGGCGGCGTGGTGGGCGCGGGAGTGGTGGGCGGCGGGGTGGTCGGGTTGCCGCCGCTGTTGACCGCGGCCGAGAACGAGGTCACCGCGAGACCGGCGCCGCCCTGCCACGGCTCGAAGCCGGCCTGGATGCTGGTCAGGTACCAACTGTTGGTGATCGCGCCCCGGTTGCGGGTGTCGTCGACGAACGCCAGCAGGTTGAGGTTCGCGTTGCTGATCGCCGACGGCGCCAGGTACGAGATGACGTTGTTGGCGCCGTTGCTGCCCCGCCAGACCTCCCAGCTCCGCCCGTCGACGGTGGCGGTGCCGACCGGGGAGCCGATGGGCTGGATCGGGCCCTGCCGGTTGAGCCAGATCATGATCTCCATCTGGTTGACCCCGTCCCGCCTGGGCGACGGGTCCAGCCAGATGTCGTACGAGGCGTTGTAGGTGGCGCCGCTGACGTACCGGTAGGCGATGCTGCTGGTGGCGCTGCTGATCTGGCCGACCTGGATCGGCAGGTTGGTGCCGGGGGAGCAGTTGGTGTAGTGGCAGCCCAGGAAGACAGACGGGTACGCCGTCGGGGCGCCGTTGGTGGGGTTGCTGCCGTTCTGGGTGGTGATCTCGAAGCCGCTGTCGGTGACGTTGATGCACTGCTGGGCAGTGGTGCCCCAGCGGTTGTTCTGCACCACGTAGCGGCCCTGGATGGTGGTCGAGCCGTACTGCTCGCAGATCTGGGTGTCGGCGCTGGCGGTGCCGCCGAGGGCGACGGCGACGATCGAGCCGGCGGCCAGCAGCGCGGCTGCCGCGAGGGCTCGGAGTGGACGTTTCATGATGCTCCTTGGCTTCGGCAGGGGACGCCGGACGTCATCGGCCGGTACGGCGCGGGAGCGCTCCCACATCTGTCGACACATTTACATCTCTGAAACACCCGCGCAATGGATCCGGGGTATTGGGGAGATAAGTGAGGTTTGTCACGCGCGGAGCGGCCGGTGGGCAGGTGGTCCACCGAAGCGCCCGACCTGGCCGCCGAGGATTGTTTCGTCTGCAACGGTTGACTCTGGTGTGCGCCGATTGCGCCGAGTAGTGTCTTGCCTCCAACGCGTGCCGAACCCCTCCGGAGGCGTACACCACCATGGGTGGCTCCCCCCTGCGCATCCTCGTCGTCGGCGCGGGCATCGCCGGCCTGGCCGTGGCCCGGGCGCTGCGGATGGCGGGCCTCCGGCCCGACGTCACCGAGAGGCTGCCCCCGGGCGAGAACGCCGAGGCCGGTCTCTACCTGCCGGGCAACGCCGCCCGGGCGCTGCGCCGGCTCGACCTCGACGGTCCCGTCCGCCCGCTCGGGCACGTCATCCACCGGCAGCGGTTCCTCGACGCGGCCGGTACGCCGCTGTGCGAGGTCGACCTCGACACGCTCTGGGCCGGGGTCGGCGAATGCCGGGCGCTGCCCCGGGAGGACCTGCACCGGGTGCTGCTCACCGGCGCCGGCGGCGCCGTCCGGCACGGCGCCGAGGTGCGCACCATCGACCTGCTGCCGCACTCCGTCGGCGTCACCTTCGTCGACGGCACCGCCACCGAGTACGACCTGGTGATCGGCGCCGACGGGCCGCGCTCCTCGATCCGCGCCCTGGCCGCGCTCGGCGGCCCGCCCCGGCCCGCCGGCCAGGTCGTCTACCGCGCCGTGGTGCGCGACGCTCCCCCGGTCGCGGAGTGGACCGCGCTGCTCGGCCAGCGCGCCGGCTTCCTCGTCGTGCCGATCGGCGGCGGGCGGCTGTACTGCTACGCCGACGAGGCCGGCACCGTCGCGCCGGCCGACCCGACGGCCCGGCTGCGCGAGCTCTTCGGCGACTACGGCGGACCGGCACCGGCCGTGCTGGGGGCGCTGGACCGGGTGCACGTCGGGATCACCGAGGAGGTGGAACTGGGGCGCTGGTCCCGGGGACGGGTGCTCCTCGTCGGGGACGCCGCCCACGCCACCGCGCCGACACTGTCCCAGGGCGCGGCGATGGCGTTGGAGGACGCGGTGGTGCTCGCCGAGTCCCTCCGGGCGGCGGGCGGCGACGTCGAGGCGGCGCTTTCGGCGTACGAGAGTCGTCGTCGCCCACGTACGCGATGGGTGCGGGACCGGACCCGGGACCGCGACCGGACCCGGGACGTGCCGCCGGCGCTGCGCGACCCGCTGCTGCGCGGGCGCGGCGGCCGGATCTTCGGCGAGCACTACCGGCTGCTGCTCGGCCCTCTGTAGCGCCGTCGGCCGAGGGTCCTCCACGCCGGGTGGCGCAGGCTACCCGACCACCCCACGCAGCATGGCCACCTTGCGGGGACTATCCTCCTTGCGGATGACGGCCCGCAGATAACCAGCGTGTGCCGAGCGGGACAACCCAGAACCGGAGGCCACTCGTGACCACCGTCGCACCCAAGCCGGTCGTGACCCGGCCCTGGCCGGTCCGAGAGCCGGTCAAGGGGTCGGCCATCGCGCGGATGCTGCGTACCACGGACGCGAAGCAGATCGGGATCATGTACATGGTCACCGCGTTCGTGTTCTTCATGATCGGTGGCCTGATGGCCCTGATCATGCGGGCCGAGCTGGCCCGGCCCGGGCTGCAGTTCCTGTCGCCCGAGCAGTACAACCAGCTGTTCACCATGCACGGCACGGTCATGCTGCTGTTCTTCGCGACGCCGATCGTGTTCGCCTTCGCGAACTACGTGGTGCCGTTGCAGATCGGCGCCCCTGACGTGTCGTTCCCCCGGCTGAACAGCTTCGCCTACTGGCTGTTCCTCTTCGGCGGCACGATGACGATGGTCGGCTTCGTCACCCCCGGTGGGGCCGCCGACTTCGGCTGGACCGCCTACACGCCGCTGAGCAACGTCGACCACTCCCCGGGCATCGGCGGCAACCTGTGGGTCGTCGGCCTGGTCATCTCCGGTCTGGGCTCGATCCTCGGCGCGGTCAACCTGATCACCACGATCCTGACCCTGCGCGCGCCCGGCATGACCATGTTCCGGATGCCGATCTTCACCTGGAACATGCTGGTCACCAGCCTCCTGGTGATCCTGGTCTTCCCGCTGCTGGCCGCCGCGCTCATGGCGCTGGCCGCCGACCGCCTCCTGGGCGCCCACGTCTACGACCCGGCGACCGGCGGGCCGATGCTGTGGCAGCACCTCTTCTGGTTCTTCGGCCACCCCGAGGTGTACATCATCGCGCTGCCGTTCTTCGGCATCATCTCCGAGATCATCCCGGTCTTCTCCCGGAAGCCGATCTTCGGCTACAAGGGCCTGGTCGCCGCGACCATCGCCATCGCCGGCCTGTCGATGAGCGTCTGGGCGCACCACATGTTCGCCACCGGCCAGGTGCTGCTGCCCTTCTTCAGCTTCCTGAGCTACCTGATCGCCGTGCCGACCGGTATGAAGTTCTTCAACTGGATCGGCACCATGTGGCGCGGCCAGATCAGCTTCGAGACCCCGATGCTGTTCTCCATCGGCTTCCTGGTCACCTTCCTCTTCGGCGGCCTGACCGGTGTGCTGCTGGCCAGCCCGCCGCTCGACTTCCACCTGCACGACTCGTACTTCGTGGTGGCCCACTTCCACTACGTGCTCTTCGGCACCATCGTGTTCGCCGTCTTCGCCGGCATCTACTTCTGGTTCCCGAAGATGTTCGGCCGGATGCTCGACGAGCGGCTGGGCAAGGTGCACTTCTGGCTGACCATGATCGGCTTCCACACCACGTTCCTGGTGCAGCACTGGCTGGGCAACGAGGGCATGCCGCGCCGGTATGTCGACTACCTGCCCGGCGACGGCTTCACCACGCTGAACATGATCTCCACGATCGGCGCGTTCCTCACCGGCATCTCGACTCTGCCGTTCATCTGGAACTGCTGGAAGTCGTACAAGGCCGGCCCGGTGGTCGAGGTCGACGACCCGTGGGGCTACGGCAACTCGCTGGAGTGGGCGACCAGCTCCCCGCCCCCGCTGCGGAACTTCGACCGGATGCCCCGGATCCGCTCCGAGCGGCCGGCGTTCGACCTCAAGTTCCCCGAGCTGGCGGCCGGCGGCCAGAGCCTGGCCGGCCCGCCGGAGGGCGGCGCCAAGCTGCTGACCAGCGAGGCGGACGGCGGCGCCAGCTACCGCGAGGACACCGCCAGCGACATCGACCGGCACTGACGCTCCGCAGTACGTAGGACGGGCGCCACCCCACCAGGGGCGGCGCCCGTCACCATTCGCGAACCGACCCCTCCGTCTACCCGGGGCAGAAGCAGTACCGCTCCCCGCCAGCGACCCCGACCCCACACCGCCTGCCACCCCGAACCACTCCCGGACCCGCGCTCTGCCGCTGACGCGCGACGTGCACTTTGTGCCCGCCCGCAACGGGCCACCCCGAACCGCTCCCGCGCCGTGGCCATGTCTGACGCGCGATCTTGCAAAATGTGCCCGGGCGAAACGGGATGAAGTTCGCAACGTGAGGGCCGAAAGTGCAAGATCGACGCCGGGCCGGGCCGGGCGGGGTGGGGTGGGGTGGGGTGCGGGGTGGGGGGGGGCGGTAGCCGCCGCCAGCGGGTTAGCTGGGGGTTGGGATTGGCTGGGGCTCGGGAGCGGCGGGGGTGGTGGTGGGGGTGAGGGTGGTGGGGGTGGGGGTAGTGGGGGTGGGGGTAGTGGGGCGGTGGTGGCGCAGGTTGATTGGGAGGACGGCCAGCGCCACCAGCGCGCCGACCGCCCCGGTCACCGCGAAGCCCCAGACGGGCGCGGAGGCGTCGATGACGGCGCCGGCGAGCGGCGCGCCGACCGCGATGCCGACCGTGACCGCCGAGCCGTGCAGGCCCATCGCCTCGCCGCGTACGGAGGCGGGGGCCAGCCGACTGACCGCGTCGGAGGTGGCCGCGATGGTCGGCGCGCAGAGCGCCCCGGCGGGGATCAACGCCAGACAGAGCAGCCACCAGTGTGCCCCGCCCAGCCCGACCGGGATGGTGCAGAGGCTGAGTGCGGCCATCAGGGCCAGCGGCGAGAAGGATCGGCTGACCGCCCCGTACGCGAAGCCGCCGACCAGCGACGCGACCGCCCAGACGGCGAGGACGGCGCCGGTCCACCCGACGTCGCCGCTCTCCCGGAGCACGGCGACCACGGCCACGTCGGTGCCGCCGAGCACCAGCGTGCCGGCGGCGCTGACCGCCAGCACGGCGAGCAGGCGCGGGGTGAGCCACGACCGGCGGGGCACCTTCGGCTGCGGCCCGGTCGCCTCGCCGCCACTGCGGGTGGGCGGGTTGAGCACCCAGAACGCGATGCCGGCGGCGACGATGCCGGCGCCGACCAGGTAGAGGGTGGTCCGGGCGGAGATCGCGGTGACCGCCGCCACGGCCAGCGCGGGACCGACCATGAACGACAGCTCCACCGACATCGAGTCCAGCGCGTACGCGGGGCGGCGCCGCTCGGGTGGCGCCAGCGCGGCGATGGACTGCCGGACCACCGAGAAGATCGGCAGGGCGAGGGAGCCGGCCAGGAACGCGGCAGGCAGCAGCACCGGGTACGGCAGCACCGGCGCGGTGGACCAGAAGACCGCCTCGGCGATCCCGGTCAGCACGAGCACCGGCCGCAGCCCGTGCCGGTCGATCAGGCGGCCGAGCAGCGGGCCGCCGATCGCGGCTCCCACGGTGATCGCCGCGCCGACGAGCCCGGCCGCCCCGTAGCCACGCCCGAGGTCGAGCACGACGTAGAACGTCAGGGTCACGCCGGTCGCGGTGAGTGGTACGCGGGCGAGCACCGACACCAGCAGCAACGACCGGAGACCGGGCAGGGCGAGCGCCTCCCGGTAAGGCTTCATGTTCATGTCGGTGCCTACCTCCGGCCGACATCCTCGGCCGTGGATACGACACCCGCCAGCGAATTACCGCCTCATGCGGCGCTGATCACAGGCGCCCCGCGCATGGTGACCCCGGCGCCCTCGAAGGCGCGCAGCGCCACGTCGGTGGTGTCCGGGGCGACCCCGGCGGTCAGGTCCAGCAGCACGGTGGTGGCGAAGCCCTCCCGGGCGGCGTCCAGGGCGGTCGCCCGTACGCAGTGGTCGGTGGCGATGCCGACCACGTCGACCCGGTCCACGCCGTGCCGGCGCAGCCAGTCCGCCAGGCACTCGCCGTCGGCGGCGTGCCCGTCGAAGCCGGAGTACGCGGCGGCGTACTCGCCCTTGTGGAAGATCGCCTCGATCCGGTCGGTGGCCAGGTCGGGGTGGAACTCCGAGCCCGGGGTGCCCACCACGCAGTGCCTCGGCCAGGACTCCACGAAGTCCGGCGGGTCGCCGAAGTGGGCGCCCGGGTCGACGTGGTAGTCCTTCGTGGCGACCACGTGGTCCCAGCGCTCCGGCTCGGCGGCGAGCAGCCGGGTGATCCCGGCCGCCACGCCGGCCCCGCCGCCCACGGCCAGCGAGCCGCCCTCGCAGAAGTCCTTCTGCACGTCCACGACGATCAGCGCGTTGCTCACCGCGTGCTCCTTTCTCAGTCGGCCGGGACGACCGTGACGGGAATGGCCGGGTCGCCGGCCGAGAGCTTCAGCCCCTCCCAGGGGATGGAGATCAAGCACTGTCGCAGGTGTTCCCGCGACTCGTCCAGCGTCGGCCGGTCGACGGGCTCGCCCCCGGCCACGAACGAGTGCTGGAGCAGCCGGTCGTTGGGCCGGGGGTCGGGCACGCCCTGCGGCACGACGACCTCCTCGGTGGCGGTGCCGGTCGGCTTGTGCCGGCGTACGGCCACCTTCCGGCCGCCGATGGTGGCCTTGTGTTCGGAGCGCTTGACCACCGGGCGGCCCTCGACCTCGACGAGCTTGTAGACCAACCCGGCGGTGGGCGCGCCGGAACCGGTGACCACGGCGGTGCCCGCGCCGTACATGTCGACCGGCTCGGCGGCGAGCGAGGCGATGGCGTGCTCGTCGAGGTCGCCGGAGACGATGATCCGGGTCTCGGTGGCGCCCAGCGAGTCGAGCAGCTCGCGGGACTGCTGGGCGATCACCGCCAGGTCGCCCGAGTCGATCCGCACCGCCCGCAGGTCGGGCCCGGCCACCGCGATCGCGTTGCGGATGCCCTGGCTGATGTCGTACGTGTCGACCAGCAGCGTGGTGTCCTTGCCCAGCGTGGCGACCTGCGAGGCGAACGCCGCCCGCTCGTCGGTGTGCAGCAGGGTGAACGCGTGCGCGGCCGTGCCGGCGGTCGGGATGCCGTAGCGCAGCCCGGCGGCGAGGTTCGAGGTGAACCGGAATCCGGCCAGGTACGCGGCCCGGGCCGCGGCCACCGCCGCCTCCTCGTGCGCGCGCCGGGAGCCCATCTCGATCAGGGTCCGCCCGCGGGCGGCGGTGACCATCCGCGCGGCGGCTGCCGCGACCGCACTGTCGTGGTTGAGCACCGACAGCACGAGCGTCTCCAGCACCACGCACTCGGCGAAGCCACCGGAGACGGTGAGGATCGGCGAGCTGGGGAAGAACAGCTCGCCCTCGGCGTAGCCCTCGATGTCGCCCGTGAAACGGTAGTCGCGCAGCCAGGCGGCGGCCTGCTCGTCGACCACGCCGGTACGCCGCAGGAAGTCGACCTCGTCGGCGTCGAAGCGGAAGTCGCGGATCAGTTCGATCAGCCGGCCGGTGCCGGCGACCACGCCGTAGCGGCGACCGGCGGGTAGCCGACGGGTGAACACCTCGAAGACGCAGGGGCGGTTCGCGGTGCCGTCGCGCAGGGCGGCACTGACCATGGTCAGCTCGTAGTGGTCGGTCAGCAGCGCGGGGCGAAGGGTGCTCACCCGCCCAGCCTAGAGTTCACCCGTTCTCGCCGCCGTCGTGGCCCGGGATCGCCCGCAGGGCGGCCCGCAGTTCGGCCCGGCCGGCGACGCCGAGCTTGCCGTAGATCCGCTGGAGGTGGTTCTCGACGGTGCGGGCCGAGAGGTAGAGCCGTTCGGCGATGACCCGGCTGGTCGTCCCGTCGGCGGCGAGCCGGGCCACCTGCCACTCGCGTTCGCTCAGCATCGGCGCCCCGGCCTGCAACGCCGGGGTGCGGATCAGGTCGCAGCGGCCGAGGAGGGCGGCGAGGCGTCCCCGGGCCGTGGCCGCCGCCGGGGACCGCTGCCGGCGCAGCCGGTCCAGGGCGGTGGCGGTGGCTTCCGCCGCGTACACGGTCAGGTCCAGTGCGTCGAAGCCGTCGGCGACCGCCAGCAGGGCGTCGGCGGAGCCGCCCGCGGCGGCGCGGGCGTGCCGGGCGAGCAGCGGCGGCAGCACCCCGTCGACCCGTTCGGAGAGCTCGGCGAGCCGCTGCGCGACGGTACGCCGGCTGCCGTCCGAGCAGGTCGGGCCGAGCGGCGCGGTCGCCTGGTCCAGCCGGACCAGGTCGTGCAGCACATGCACCTCGTGGCCGGCGAAGCCGTCCGCGCGGAGCCGGTCGGCCAGCCCGGTCAGGTGCTTGACGGCGCCGGACACGTCGCCACCGGCGGCAAGTGCCGCGCCCCGCGCCTGCTCCAGCCACGGGTACAGCACGACCATGCCGGGGGCGTGGGTGCGGTCGGCCTCCGCCATCGACTCCGCCGCCTGGGCGGCGTCGCCGCGCAGGGCCGCCGCCTGGGCTCGTTCGGCCTGGGCCAGTCCCGCGTAGACCCGGCTGGTGGCGAGCACCGCGCAGGCGCCGAGGCTGGTCCGCAGCGCCGTGTCGCTCCTGCCGCGCAGCCGGGCCGCGTACGCCTGGAGGATGGCCAGGTAGCCGGTGCCGAGCCGGAAGTCTCCGGCCCCGGCCAGGTCGGCGAACTCGTCGGCCACGATCGCGTCGATGCCGGCCAGGTCGCCGGCGAGCGCCAGGCGGGTGCCCCGGGCCAGCTCCAGGGCCAGTTGCAGGTATGGCATGTCCGTCCGCCACCGGCCCGCCTCGGCCTGCACCTGGTCGATCGCGGTGGCGCTGCGCTGCAACTGACCCTGTGCCGCCTGGAGGTGGGCGATCGTGCTGCGGGCGAGTTCGCGGGCGGCGACGCTCGCGGCGGGCCGGTCCAGCACCGTCTGCCCGAGCCGCAACGCGATGCCGGTGTCCAGCCGGTGCAGTCGCATGATGCCCTCGAAGGCCAGCACCCTCGCCTGGTCGGCGGAGTCCGCCAGGGTCGACCCGCGGGCCGCGATCTCCTCCACCGTGGACTCGCGGCTCAGGCCCCAGTAGCTGACCATGCCCCGTACCGTCAGCCAGCGGCTCAGCCGCCGGTCGCCCTCGATGTCGACGGAGACCGCGTCGAGCACCTCGATGGCCTCGTCCGGGCGGTCGGCGAACATCAGGATGGTGGCCAGCAGCTCCGCCGCGTCGAAGCCGCCGCCCGCGTCGAGCGCCGCGCGGGCCAGCCGGGTCGCCAGCGGTACGTCGTACCGGGCGAACGCCTGCCCGGCCGCGTCGAGCAGCAGGGCCGGATCCTGCGCGGTGCCCGAGTCGAGCCGCCAGACGGCCACCCGGAGCAGGTCGTCGCGGCGCCGCTTGCCGACGAGCTCCAGCAACTCGGCGAGGCGGGCCTGCAACCGGCGCGTCCGGCTGACCGGGCAGCGGCGGCGCATCACCTCGCCGTAGAGCGGGTGGGCCAGCCGCACGTTCACCCGTCGGTCGTCGCGTTCCACGGCGATCAGCCCGCGTTCCTCGGCGGTCTCCACGTCCACCGGGTCGACGGCCTGGTTGAGCAGGTGCAGGCCGAGCGGCTCGCCGAAGGCCACCAGCTCCACCACCCCGCGTACGCCCGGCGTGAGCTGCCCGATCCGGATGTCGATCAGGTCCGTCAGGCTGGGCGCCAGCTCCAGCCGGCCGGTCCACTTCCAGATTCCGTACGTGCGGGTCAGCTCGTCACGGTCGGCGGCGAACACCAGCTCGCGCAGCAGCAGCGGGTTGCCCTCGGAGAGCCGGCCGAGCCGGTCGGCGGAGATGGCGTCGACCGGGCCGTTCAGGATCTCGGAGAGCAGCCGCGTGGTCTCGGCCGGCGCCAGCGGCTTCAGCTCGACGTGCTCGACCAGGCCGTCGGTCCACAGGGCGCGGATCGGCAGCGGGAGTTGCTCGCCGTCGCGCGACGTGCCGATGACCGTGGCGTTGTCGGCCCGGGCGACCAGGTGCACCAGCGCCGCCGACGGCGGGTCGAGCAGGTGCGCGTCGTCGACCGCGAGCACGATCCGGCGGCCGGCCGCCTGCTGTTGCAGCACGTCCACCGCCCAACGCAGGATGCCGGCGGGGGACAGGCCCTGCGGCTGCGCGGTCGGGAGCACCTGGACGAGACCGCCGAAGGGGAGCGCGGCGGTGGTGGCGCTGGCCGCGATCGACCAGACGGCGTACCCGTCGCGGGGAAGGGCCGCCACCCCCTCGCGCAGCAGGCGGCTCTTGCCGATGCCCGCGTTGCCGCTGAAGAAGAGGCCCCGCCCCTCCGTGCCGGTCACCGCCGACAGCAGACGGTTGAGCTCATCCGTTCGGCCGACGAAACTCCACCGACTCATCCGAGCAGCATATCGACCGGAATCCGTCCGCGTACGCATCGTCACGCACCGAAGTTGAGTAATCTCGTTGTCAGCTCTGAGTATCCGGGGTGTTCCGTGCGGGCCCCCGCCCGCCCGTACTCTTCCGGCATCCGGGGGTGCGACCCGGATGATTCCACGCGGCCGGCCGCTGCCGGTCGCCTGCCACGGGAGGCCGCTTTCGATGAAGGGTCCTCTCCCCGCCGTCGACGTGCCCGACGACATGGCCGGAGCCGCCGGGCTGCCCCGCCGGGGGCGGCAGCCCGCCGGGCCGGGGGCCACCGAGCCCCGTCCGGAGGAACCGTTGGCCGTGATCGGCGTCGGTCCGGCCGGCGCGGGTCGGTCCGAGGTGCTCGCCCGCCTGCTCCAGCTCGATCCCGCCATGCTCGCCGTGCCCGCCGGCAGTTGGCTCGTGCTGCGCCACTCCCGGGTGCCGACGCGGGCCGCCTACGTGCCCGGCTACCGGCAGCCCCATTCGTACGGAACCGACCGGCTGGCCGCCGGGCCGGCGCTCGCGCGCCCGCCGCGCCGGGTCGAGCTGAGCCTGCCCGAGCCGCTGCTGCGGCACTTCAGCCTGGTCGACACGCCGGACACCGCCGCCCTCGGTGTCGCCGGTGTCCAACTGCTGCGCGACGCGGCCGGCCGGTCCGGGGCGGTGCTCTTCGTGATCGCCGCCGACCAGGCGTTCACGGCCGTCGAGCTCCACCTGCTCGCCGGGTTGGCCCGCGCCCGCGTCGAGGTCGTCTTCGCGGTCACCCCGGGCGCGGGTGGTTGGGCCCCGGTGCCGGAGGGCACGGCGACGACGGAGGGCACGGGGGCGTCCGTCGGTTCCCCTCCGGCGCCGGTGGATCCGGTCGCGGTCACCGTCGAGGCGCACCGGGCGACCCTGCTGGCCGCCGTTCCCGGGCTCGCCGACGCCCGTTGGTTCCCGCTCGACGCCGCAGACGACGGGGCGGACCTGCGCCGGGCCCTGGTCGGCTGGGCCGCCGACGAAGGGCTGCGGCGGGCGAGCGCGGAACCGCCGGTGCTGCCCGGCTCGCACGGCCGGGTGCCGGTGGTGGCCGACCCGGGCGACTGGTCGGAGCAACTCGACCGGCGGGCCCGGTCCTCCTCCCGGCGGATCCGCCAGCACCTCGCCCTGGAGTTGGCGAACATCCACCTCCGTGTGGTGCAGGAGATCGTCTTCGGGGTCGGCTGCGCAGGCCTGCCGCAGTTGCTCGACCGGGAGATGGAGGCGCTGTCGTTGCTGGCCACCGTCCAGTGCGACGAGGCGGTGCGCGGGCTCGTCGAGGAGGCCGCCGGCCAGGTCTTCGGCGCGCCGCTGCCGGTGGGCGTCCACCGGCGCCTCCACACCCCGGTGCGCTGGGGCCTGGCAGACCACCAGAGCGAGCACGAGCTGGACCGCGTCCTGCTGGTCACGAGCACCGGGGGCGTGGCGGGGCTGACCGGGGCCGGCGCGTCCGACGCCCTGGCGAGCTACCCGGGCGCCGGGCGCGTCGAGGTGCTTCCACCGGTGGCCGTGGCCCTCTCGGGTGCCTGCTGGCAGCACTGGCGCAGTCCCGCGAACCGCGACCCCAACGCCGCCCGGGCCTGGGCGCAGCGCGCGCTGCGCGAGGTCGAACTGGAGCTGTCCCGGGAGGTGTCCCGGCGGTTCGAGCTGGTCCGCCTCTCGCTGGACGGGGTGCTCTCGGATGCTGTCGACCACGGCATGCTGCTTGCCTGACGGCGCTCCGGTCGCTCGCGGCGTCGGCACTGCGCCGAGGTCGCCGCTCGCCGCTGCCGACGCCCCTGACCAGGCAGGACCCGGCGATCAGCGCCGGGCCGGCGTTCCGGTTCCTCGGTTCGCCGCATCCGGTGGCACGATGGGGGGCATGGCGGCTCCGCAGGTTGCACCTGTCGAAACGCCGGACACCGATGAGGTGCCGGCGTCCGACCGGCCGTGGGTGACGATCGTGTGGGACGACCCGGTCAACCTCATGACGTACGTGACCTGGGTCTTCCAGAAGCTCTTCGGCTACAGCCGCGAGAAGGCGGAACAGCTCATGCTCGACGTGCACCACAAGGGTCGCGCCGTGGTCTCCAGCGGAGCCCGGGAGCGGATGGAGCACGACGCGTCGCAGCTGCACGCGTACGGGCTGTGGGCGACGGTGGACCGGTCGTGAGCATGTTCCGTCGCCAGGGCGACCACTACGTCGCCACCTTCGCCGTCGACGAGGTACGCGTGCTGCGGAAGGTGGCATCCGAGGTGGTCGGGCTGCTCACCGACGGCTTCGACCACACCGACCCGGTGGTGGGCCGGCTCTTCCCCGAGGTCTACCCGGAGGACCCGTCCGGCACCGCCGAGTTCCGCCGCTACACGGAGGGCGACCTCAAGACCGCCAAGATCGATCAGGCGGGCGCGATCCTCGCCGCACTGCCCGACGAGTCCGGCGGCGAGGTGCGGCTCGACGCGGAGGCGGCCGAGGCGTGGCTGCGGGCGCTCAACGACGCCCGGCTGGCGATGGGCGTCCGGCTGGAGATCAAGGACGGCACCGACCTCGGTGAGGAGCTCGACGACGCGGTCGCGGAGGACCCGACCTCCAGCCGGGTGTTCCAACTGTCGGTATACGCGTACCTCGGCTATCTCCAGGAATCGCTGCTCAACGCCTTGATCGACTAGGCGTGACCGTCGCCACCTGAACGTCGCGCCCGGTACGGGTTAGGCTGGGCACGTGCTGAGTATCGACCGGTCGATCGTTGACGCGATCGTCGCCCACGCTCGTCGGGACCACCCCGACGAGGCATGTGGCGTGGTCGCCGGTCCCGCCGGCAGCGACACCCCCACCAGGCACATCCCGATGGACAACGCCGCCCGTTCCATGACGTTCTACGAGTTCGACTCGATGGAGCAGTTGCGGGTGTGGCGCGAGATGGACGACAGGGACGAGGAACCCGTCGTCATCTACCACTCGCACACCGCCACGGAGGCGTACCCGTCCCGGACGGACATCTCCTTCGCCGGCGAGCCCGGCGCGCACTACCTGCTGGTCTCCACCCGCGATTCCGACACGGAGGAGATCCGCTCCTTCCGGATCGTCGACGGCGTGGTGACCGAGGAGCCGGTCCGGATCCTGGACGCGGGGGTGGACCCGCACGCCGTGCAGTCCTACATGTTCGGGCAGAGCCCGGCGACGGTCGACTACGAGTGTTCCGGCCGCTGATCCAGCGCCGCCACACCCGTCCACGTCCCGTCACCTTCCGGCACGCCCGACCATCATCGAGGAGCACGACACCATGGCCATCGAAGTTCGCATCCCCACCATCCTGCGCAGCTACACCGGCGGCGCGAAGGTCGTCGAGGGCACCGGCGACACGCTGGGCGACCTGCTCGCCGACCTGGACTCCCGGCACGCCGGCCTGAAGGCCCGGCTGGTCACCGAGGCCGGTGCGCTGCACCGCTTCGTCAACGTCTACGTCAACGACGAGGACGTCCGCTTCCTCGGCGCGCTGGACGCCAAGCTCAACGACGGCGACAGCGTGACCATCCTGCCGGCCGTCGCCGGTGGCGCGTTCGGGTTCGCGGCGGCTGCCGCGATCGCCCAGCACGGCGCCGCGACCGCCGCGCGGTCGGCCGTCGCCGCCCGCTGACGGCGGCGGTCGCCATGGCGCGGTACGACAGCCTCCTCGACGCCTGCGGCGGAACGCCGCTGGTCGGACTACCACGGCTCTCACCGACGGTGCCCGACGGGGCGCCGCCGGTGCGGCTCTGGGCGAAGCTGGAGGACCGGAACCCGACCGGCAGCATCAAGGACCGGGCGGCCCTGTTCATGGTCCGCGCGGCCGAGGAGTCGGGCCGGCTCCGGCCGGGCGACACCATCCTCGAACCGACCAGCGGCAACACCGGCATCTCGCTGGCCATGGTGGCCAAGCTGCGGGGCTACCGGCTTGTCTGCGTGATGCCGGAGAACGTCTCGACCGAGCGGGTGCAGCTGCTCCGGATGTACGGCGCGGAGATCATCTTCTCGCCTGCGGCGGGTGGCTCCAACCAGGCGGTGGCCACCGCCAAGCTGATCTCGGCCGAGCACCCCGACTGGGTCATGCTCTACCAGTACGGCAACGAGGCGAACGCCCGGGCACACTACGAGACCACCGGTCCTGAGCTGCTGCACGACCTGCCCACGATCACCCACTTCGTGGCGGGCCTCGGCACCACCGGGACGCTGATGGGCACCGGGCGCTACCTGCGCGAGAAGGTCGACGGCATCCAGGTCGTCGCGGCCGAGCCGCGCTACGGCGAGCTGGTCTACGGGCTGCGCAACATCGACGAGGGATACGTTCCGGAGCTCTACGACGCGACGGTGCTGTCCCGGCGCTTCTCCGTCGGCACCCGGGACGCGGTGTTGCGGACCCGCCAGCTGGTGGAGGTGGAGGGCATCTTCGCCGGGTTCTCCACGGGTGCGATCCTGCACGCCGCCCTGGCGGTGGCGCACGAGGCCGTCCGCGCCGGCCAGCGCGCCGACGTGGCCTTCGTGGTCTGCGACGGCGGCTGGAAATACCTCTCCACCGGGGCGTACGGCGGCACCCTCGCCGACGCGGAGGAAGCCCTGGAGGGTCAGCTCTGGGCCTGACGTCGGGTGGCCGGGTCGCCGCACGCGGCGGTGGCCCGGCCGCGCGTCGCGGCCCGCGGGCACGGTCGGTCGGCCCCCTCACGCAGCGCTGTCGGCGGGCGCCGTTTCGTCACCTGCTCCCGCCGTGCGGCGCGGCAGGCGCCGGGCGGGGTGTCACGTTGGTGACAACTTCCGGTGGATGACTCTTGTCGCCGCGCGCGCGAGCGTAGGCTGCCCTGCGTGGCGTACGCGTCGGTAGAGATCATCCACAGGGCGACCGTCGGCGCGGAAACTACGCAGCGCGACAGTGAGACGACTCGATGCGACTGACCGTCCTGGGCTGCGCGGGCAGTTTTCCCGGTCCCGAGTCCCCCTGCTCGGCCTACCTCCTCGAAGCGGACGGCTTCCGGCTGCTTGTCGACTTCGGCCCCGGGTCGCTGTCCAACCTCCAGCGCTACGCGGGGCTGCACGCCCCGGACGCCATCATCCTCACCCACCTGCACTGCGACCACATCCTCGACGCCGTGTCGTACGTGGTGGTCCGCCGCTACGCCCCGGACGGCCCCTACCCGGCGCTGCCGGTCTACGCCCCGGCCGGCGCGCCGGACCGGCTGGCGACGGCGTACGGGCAGGAGGACGGCACGGTCGACGACGTGTACCAGTTCTACGCCCTCGAACCCGGCACCTTCCCGATCGGTCCGTTCGCGGTCACCGTCGACCGGGTCAACCACCCCATCGAGACGTACGGCGTCCGGCTGGAGCACGGTGGCCGGGTGTTCTGCTACTCCTCGGACACCGCACCCTGCGAGGCGCTGCTCCGGCTGGCCCAGGACGCCGACACGTTCCTCTGCGAGGCGAGCTACCTCGACGGCGTGGAGAACCCGCCGGACCTGCACCTCACCGGCGGGGAGGCCGGCGAGGTGGCGACCAAGGCGGGGGTGGGCCGACTGCTGCTCACCCATCTGGTGACCGCCTGGGGCAGCGAGGCGCACACCGTGGAGTCGGCCGCCGCCGCGTACGACGGGCCGCTCGAGGTGGTCCGGCCCGGCGCCAGCTACGAGATCTGACCGGCCGGCACCCGGGGCGGGACACCCCGGGGCGCACCGATCGGAGCACCACATAGGGTGCAGGCATGGCACGACCTGACGGGCGGCGACCCGACGAACTCCGACCGGTGACGTTGACCCGGGGCTGGAGCACCCACCCGGAGGGCTCGGTGCTCGTGGAGTTCGGCGGCACCAGGGTCCTCTGCACCGCCAGCGTGACCGAGGGGGTGCCCCGCTGGCGCAAGGGCTCCGGGCTCGGCTGGGTCACCGCCGAGTACGCGATGCTGCCGAGGGCCACCAACACCCGCTCCGACCGGGAGAGCGTGAAGGGGCGAGTCGGCGGCCGTACGCACGAGATCTCCCGGCTGATCGGCCGGAGCCTGCGGGCGTCCATCGACCTGAAGGCCCTCGGCGAGAACTCGATCGTGCTCGACTGCGACGTGCTCCAGGCCGACGGCGGCACCCGCACCGCCGCGATCACCGGCGCCTACGTGGCGCTGCACGACGCGGTGACCTGGCTGGCCGGGCGCAAGTCGTTGGCCGGCAGGCCGGAGAAGGTGATGCACCGCTCGGTGGCCGCGATCAGCGTCGGGATCATCGACGGCGAGCCCCGGCTGGACCTCGACTACACCGAGGACGTGGCCGCCGAGGTCGACATGAACGTGGTGTGCACCGGCGTCGGCGACTTCGTCGAGGTGCAGGGCACCGGGGAGGCCGGCGTGTTCGCCCGCGAGCAGCTCGACGCCCTGCTCGACCTGGCCGTCGCCGGCTGCGTGGAACTGGCCGAAGCACAGCGGAAGGCGCTTCTCTCATGAACAAGGTGCTGCTCGCCACCCGTAACCGCAAGAAGCTCGTCGAGCTCCAGCGGATCCTCGACGGCGCGCTCGGCGCGCACCGCGTCGCCCTGATCGGGCTGGACGACGTCGAGGAGTACCCGGAGCTGCCCGAGAGCGGCCTCACCTTCGGCGAGAACGCGCTGATCAAGGCGCGGGAGGGCTGCCGGCGCACCGGCCTGCCGACGATCGCCGACGACTCGGGGATCGCCGTGGAGGCGCTCAACGGCATGCCCGGGGTGTTCAGCGCCCGCTGGGCCGGGGCGCACGGCGACGACCAGGCCAACTTGCAGCTGGTGCTGGACCAGATCGCGGACCTCCCCGACGAGCACCGGGGCGCGTCGTTCGTCTGCACGGTGGCCCTGGTGCTGCCTGGCGGCAAGGAGCACCTGGTCGACGGCCGGCAGACCGGCCGGCTGCTCCGGGTGCCACGCGGCGACGGCGGGTTCGGCTACGACCCGATCTTCCTCGGCGACGGGCAGGACCGCACCAACGCCGAGCTGACGCCGCAGGAGAAGGACGCGGTCAGCCACCGGGGCAAGGCGCTGCGGGAGCTGGCCAAGCTGGTCGCCAAGGTGCTGCCGCCCACGAGCTGACAGCCCGGGCCACCGTGGCGCACGGTGGCCCGGGACGGAGTCAGTCGAGCGCCCCGATCTCGCGTTCGATGGCGGCGCGCAGCTCGGGCCCGGCCAGCACACCCCGGGCGGCCTCCATCAGCGGGGCCAGGAAGACGTCCGGGCCGGGTTCCCCGGCGATCCCGCCGAGCGCCGCGACGGCCGCCCGGCCGGCCGGCGACGGGTCGAGCGGGGCGCGCAGCTGGAGCCCGCGTACCGCGGCGAGCAGTTCGACGGCGAGCAGGCTGGTCAGGTTGTCCAGCACCGTACGCAGCTTCTTGGCCGCCGCCCAGCCCATCGAGACGTGGTCCTCCTGCATCCCGCTGGTGGGTAGGGAGTCCACCGAGGCGGGCGCGGCGAGCCGCCGGTTCTCCGCGACGATCCCCGCCGCCGTGTACTGGGCGATCATCAGCCCGGAGTTGACCCCGGCGTCGGGGGAGAGGAACGCCGGCAGTTCCCGGGACCGGGTGACGTCCAGCAGCCGGTCCACCCGGCGCTCGGAGATCGCGCCCACCTCGGCGGCGGCGATGGCCAGGAAGTCGGCGGCGAAGCCGAGCGGCGCGCCGTGGAAGTTCCCGGTCGACTCGACGCGGCCGTCGGGCAGCACCACCGGATTGTCCACCACCGAGACCAGTTCCCGGTCGGCCACCGTGCGGACGAAGGCCAGCGTGTCCCGGGCCGCCCCGGCGACCTGGGGCGCGCACCGCATCGAGTACGCGTCCTGCACCGCGTGCGCAAGGTCGTCGCGGTGCGAGTCCATCACCCGGGAGTCCTGGAGCAGCCGGTGGATGTTCGCCGCCGAGGCCGACTGCCCGGGATGCGGCCGGATGGCGTGCAGCTCCGGCAGGAACGGCCGCTCCGAGCCGAGCATCGCCTCGATGGCGAGGGCGGCGGTGACGTCGGCCATCGTGAACAGGTGCGCGGCGTCGTGGATCGCCAGCAGCAGCATGCCGAGCATGCCGTCGGTGCCGTTGATCAGCGCCAGCCCCTCCTTGGCGGCCAGCTCGATCGGCGTCAGCCCGGCCCGGCGCAGCGCGTCGGCGGCGGGCAGCCGCTCGCCGGCCGGGCCGAGCACCCAGCCCTCGCCGAGCAGCACCAGCGCGCAGTGCGCCAGTGGCGCCAGGTCGCCGGAGGCGCCCAGCGAGCCGTGCTCCGGCACCCACGGCGTCACGTCGTGGTTGAGCAGGTCGACCAGCGCCTCGGCGACCAGCGGCCGGACCCCGGAGCGGCCGAGCGCAAGCGAGCGGACCCGCAGCAGCATCATCGCCCGGACCACCTCGCGCGGCATCGGCGCGCCCACCCCGGCGGCGTGCGAGCGGATCAGCGCGTGCTGGAGTTCGGCCCGCCGCTCGGGCGCGACGAAGGTGTTCGCCAGCGCGCCGAAACCGGTGGAGACGCCGTAGACCGGGCGGCCGGCGGCCTCGATGCCGTCCACGATGGACCGGCTGACGGCCATCGCGTCCACGGTGCCCGGGTCGAGGACGACCTTGGCGGTGCCGCGGGCCACGGCGAGCACGTCGGCGGGGGAGATCCCGGTGGGCAGAATGGTCACGGTCGTCATTGCGGCACTCCGTTGCGCAGAACCTGGCGGATCAGTGGCACACCGGGCCGGTAGGCCAGGTGCAGGTGGGACGGGGCGTCGAGGATGCTCAGGTCGGCCCGTGCCCCCGGCCTGAGCACTCCGATGTCGTCGCGGCGCAGCGCCCGCGCGCCGCCGGCGGTAGCGGCCCAGACCGCCTCCGCCGGGGTCATCCGCATCTCGCGTACGGCGAGTGCGACACAGAACGGCATCGACGAGGTGTACGACGAGCCGGGGTTGCAGTCGGTCGCCAGCGCCACGGTGACTCCGGCATCGAGCAGCCGGCGGGCGTCCGGGTACGGCGAGCGGGTGGAGAACTCGGCGCCGGGCAGCAAGGTGGCGACCGTGTCGGCCGACGCCAGCGCGTCGATGTCGGCGTCGGTCAGGTGCGTGCAGTGGTCGACGCTCGCCGCGCCCAGCTCGACGCCGAGCTGGACGCCCGGCCCGGGGCCGAGCTGGTTGGCGTGCACCCGCACGCCCAGGCCGACGGCCTGCCCACAGGCGAGGATCGCGCGGGCGTGGTCGACGTCGAACGCGCCCCGCTCGCAGAAGACGTCGATCCAGCGCGCGTGCGGCGCGGCGGCGGCCAGCATCGGCCCGCAGACCAGACCCACGTAGTCGTCGGGGCGGTCGGCGTACTCGGCGGGGACGACGTGGGCGCCGAGGAAGGTGGTCTCCTCGCTGACCTCGGCGGCGATCGCCAGCGAGCGGGCCTCGTCGGCGACGGTGAGGCCGTACCCACTCTTGATCTCGATGGTGGTCGTGCCCTGCCGCATGGCCTCGCCGTGCAGCCGGCGCACGGTGGCCCGCAGCTCGTCGTCGCTGGCCGCCCTGGTCGCCCCGACGGTGGTCCGGATGCCGCCACCGGTGTACGGCTGCCCGGCCATCCGGGCGGCGAACTCGGCGGCCCGGTCCCCGGCGAAGACCAGGTGGGCGTGGCTGTCCACGAAGCCGGGGAGCACGGCGGCACCCCCGGCGTCGATGCGCCGGTCGGCGGCCGGCGCGTCGCGGGCCGGCCCGATCCAGGCCACCCGCCCCTCCTCGACCAGGAGGGCGGCGTCACGCCGGATGCCCAGCGGCCCGGCCTCGCCCCCGAAGTCGTTGGTCACCAGCTCGCCGATGTCGTCGACCAGCAGACTGCTCAAGACGTCACCTCCTCGATCGCCGCGGTCAGTTCGGCCGGCACGTCGACCGTCAGGTGCCGGCCGTCGCGCACCACCGTGCGGCCGTCCACCACGACGTGGGTGACGTCCGCGGCGCCCGCCGCGAACCACACCCCCACCGGCGGTACGCCGGCCGTGCGCGGGCTGTCCAGTCGTACGGTCACCAGGTCGGCGCGGGCCCCCACGGCGAGCCGCCCGGCGTCGCGCCAGCCCAGCGCGGCGTGACCGCCCACGGTGGCCGCGTCGCGCAGCTCGGCGGGGCTGAAGTGGCCACGCCGGCGGGTACGCAGCCGCTCGTCCAGTTCCACCGCGCGGGCCTCCTCGAAGAGGTCGATGACGGCGTGGCTGTCGCTGCCCAGGCTCAGCGGCAGTCCGACATCGGCCATCCGCCGGGCCGGGCCGATCCCGTCGGCCAGGTCCCGCTCGGTGGTCGGGCAGAGGCAGACGCCGGTACGACTGTCGCCGAGCAGCGCGAGGTCGCCCCCGGTCAGGTGGGTGGCGTGCACGGCGGTGGTGTCCGGGCCGAGCGCCCCGTGGTCGGCGAGCAGCCGGGCCGGGGTGCGGCCGTGCGCCGCCCGGCAGGCGTCGTTCTCGGCGGGCTGCTCGGAGAGGTGCACGTGCAGTGGCGCCCCGTGCCGGTCCGCCCACCCGGCCACGGTGGCGAGCTGCCCGGCCGGCACCGCCCGCACCGAGTGGATCGCCGCGCCCACCCGGGCGTGGTCGCCGGCGGGCGTGAACGCCTCGGCCCGTTCCGCCCAGCGCAGCGCGTCGCCGTCGCCGAAGCGCCGCTGCGGCCCGGCGAGTGGCTGCCCGTCGACCGTGGCGGTGAGGTAGCAGGTGTCCAGCAGGGTGATCCGGATCCCGGCCTGCGCGGCGGCCTCGACCAGCGCCGTGCCCATCGCGTTCGGGTCGGCGTACGGGGTGCCGTCCGGGTTGTGGTGCAGGTAGTGGAACTCGCCCACGCAGGTGACGCCGGCCAGCGCCATCTCGGCGTAGACCGCCCGGGCCAGGGCCAGGTACGAGTCCGGGTCCAGCCGTTGCGCCACCGCGTACATCCGGTCGCGCCAGGTCCAGAAGTCGCCGCGCCCGCCGTGGGTACGCCCGCGCAACGCCCGGTGGAACGCGTGCGAGTGGGCGTTGGCGAGCCCCGGCAGGGTCAGCCCGGGCAGCCGGACCGCGTCGCCGAGCACCTCCACGCCGGCGGGTGGATCGCTCTCGGCGGTCAGCGGCGTGACGTCCGTGATCCGCCCGCCGGCCGTCCCGATCAGCACGTCGGGGGTCGGTTCGGCATGGTCGGGCAGCCACGCGTACTCGGCGAGCCAGCGGGTCCCGGTCATCTCGTGCGCCTCCTGTCGAGCTGCCCCGTCAACAGGACCGCCGGATCCGACCCGGGCGAGCGCCGTGCGGCACGGTGGCCCCGCCCCGCCTGCGACGCCACCGTGCCCAACGAAGCAGCCCGTCCCGGTCGTTGCCCCGTCCGTGCGGGCAGCTCGACAGGGCCCACGGGGCGGGCCGGGTGCCGGCCGCGTCCCGTGACAGGGCCGGGCGTGCGATCGCCCGGCCGGCCGGTCAGCGGCATGTCAGCTCCTCCAGCACCCGGGCCAGGGCGGTCACCCCGGCGGCGCAGTCGTCGTCGCTGGCCGACTCCGCCGGGGAGTGCGACACCCCCGTCGGGTTGCGCACGAAGAGCATCGCCGTGGGCAGGTGCGCGGCGAGCACCCCGGCGTCGTGGCCGGCCCCGGTGGGCAGCACCGGCGCGTCGAGCAGCGCGGCGAGCCGCTTGGCCAGGCCACCGTCGAAGGCGACCAGCGGCGTTGCCGACTCCTCCGTCAGCGCCACCCCAGTGCCGTCGCGGCGGGCCCGCTCCGTGGCCTTTGTGTGCACCGCGTCGACCAGCCCCGTCAGCGTCTCCGGCTCGGCGGCCCGGGCGTCCAGCCAGCCGGTCACCTTCGACGGGATCGCGTTGGTGGCGTTTGGCTCCACCGCCACCCGGCCGACCGTGGCGTGGGCGCCGCGCAGCCGCGCCTCCTTGTTCGCCGCCAGCACCGTGAAGGCGTACGTCAGCATGGGGTCGCGGCGGTCGGCCATCCGGGTCGTACCGGCGTGGTTGCCCTCGCCGGTGAACTCGAAGCGCCAGCGGCCGTGCGGCCAGATGGCGCTGGCCACCCCGACCGCCGCGTCGGCGTCGACCATCGCGCGGCCCTGCTCGACGTGCAGCTCGACGAAGGCGGCGAAGCGGCCGAGCAGCTCGGGTCGGGCGCCCGCCGGCCGGGCGCCCAGCGCCTCGGCGAAGCTCACCCCGTCGGCGTCGCGCAACCCGGCCGCGCGGTCCACGGCGATCTCGCCCGCGAGCAAGCGCGATCCCAGGCACGGTACGCCGAACCGCGCGCCCTCCTCCTCGACGAACGCCCCGACCACGACGGGGCGGGCCGGCGCGACGCCGGCCGCGCGCAGCTCGTCGACGGCGAGGAACGCGCTGACGATGCCGAGCGGCCCGTCGTACGCCCCGCCGTGCGGCACCGAGTCGAAGTGGCTGCCGGTCAGGACCGCGTCGCCGGCCTCCGGGTCGCCCCACCGGGCGAACAGGTTGCCGTTGCCGTCCTCGGTGACCGGCATGCCCCGGCGGTCGGCCTGCTCGCGGAACCACTCCCGCAGGCGCAGCTCCGGCTCGGTCAGCGCGTACCGCAGGTAGCCGCCGCTACGGCCGTCCCGCCCGATCGGCGCGATCTCGTCCCACAGCGCCCGGAACCTGTGAGGAAGGGACCCTTCCTCCGTCACATCCGTTGACAAGATGTTCTTCCTCACGCCTCGGCCATGGGGGTGCGGACGCCGGTGCGGGTGGCGACCTCGCGGGCGGCGTCGTAGCCGGCGTCGACGTGCCGGATGACGCCCATCGCCGGGTCGTTGGTGAGCACCCGCTCGATCTTCTGCCCGGCCAGGGCGGTGCCGTCGGCCACGCAGACCTGCCCGGCGTGGATGGAGCGGCCGATGCCGACCCCACCGCCGTGGTGGATCGACACCCAGGACGCCCCGCTGGCGGTGTTGACCAGCGCGTTGAGCAGCGGCCAGTCGGCGACGGCGTCGGAGCCGTCGGCCATCGCCTCGGTCTCCCGGTACGGGCTGGCCACGCTGCCGCAGTCCAGGTGGTCCCGGCCGATCACCACCGGCGCGGACAGCTCTCCCGAGGCGACCATCTCGTTGAACCGCACACCCGCGACGTCGCGCTCGCCGTAGCCGAGCCAGCAGATCCGTGCCGGCAGGCCCTGGAAGGCGACGCGCTCGCCGGCCATCCGCATCCACCGGGCCAGCGACTCGTTCTCCGGGAACAGGTCCAGGATCGCCCGGTCGGTGGCGGCGATGTCGGCCGGGTCGCCGGAGAGCGCCGCCCACCGGAACGGGCCCTTGCCCTCGCAGAACAACGGCCGGATGTACGCGGGCACGAAGCCGGGGAAGTCGAAGGCCCGCTCGAACCCGCCGAGCTGCGCCTCGCCCCGGATCGAGTTGCCGTAGTCGAAGACCTCCGCGCCGGCGTCGAGGAACCCGACCATCGCCTCGACGTGCTTCGCCATCGACGCCCGCGCCCGATCGGTGAACTCGGCCGGCTTCGCCGCCGCGTAGTCCCGCGCGTCGGCCAGCTCCACCCCCTCCGGCAGGTACGACAGCGGGTCGTGCGCGCTGGTCTGGTCGGTGACGACGTCGATGTCGACGCCCCGGCGCAGCAGCTCCGGGAAGACCGTCGCCGCGTTGCCCACCACGCCGACGCTCAACGCCCGCCGGTCCCGCTTCGCGGCCAGCACCCGCTCGACGGCGTCGTCGAGGGAGTCGGCGACCTCGTCGAGGTAGCGGTCGTGCACCCGGCGGTCCAGCCGGCTGCGGTCCACGTCGACGATCAGGCAGACGCCGCCGTTCATGGTGACCGCGAGGGGCTGCGCCCCGCCCATCCCGCCGCACCCGGCGGTCAGCGTCAGCGTGCCCGCCAGGGTGCCCCCGAACCTCTTGGCGGCGACGGCGGCGAACGTCTCGTAGGTGCCCTGGAGGATGCCCTGGGTGCCGATGTAGATCCACGAGCCGGCGGTCATCTGCCCGTACATGGTCAGGCCGAGCTGTTCGAGGCGACGGAACTCCGGCCAGGTGGCCCAGTCGCCGACCAGGTTGGAGTTGGCCAGCAGCACGCGGGGCGCCCACTCGTGGGTACGCATGACGCCCACCGGCCGGCCGGACTGCACCAGCATGGTCTCGTCGTCGCGCAGGTCCGTCAGGGTGCGCACCAGCGCGTGGTACGACGGCCAGTCCCGCGCCGCCTTCCCGGTGCCGCCGTAGACCACCAGGTCGTCGGGGCGCTCGGCCACCTCCGGGTCGAGGTTGTTCATCAGCATCCGCAGCGCGGCCTCCTGGGGCCACCCACGGGCGGTGCGTTCGGTGCCGCGTGCGGCGCGGACGGGCTGGGTCATCTCGGCTCTCCTCCGGGTCATCCGAGGAACAACTGGCGGCGCGCGGCGGAGGCCTCGAAGGCCTCCAGCCGGCGCTGGGTGTCGGTCGGGGTGGCGTCGCAGATGGCCTGGAGCAGCACCATGGCCAGGGTCATCGGCGCGGTGTGCAGGTCGAAGACGAGCTGCGCGCCGACCGCGGCGGGCAGCACCACGTCGGCGTGCTCGGTGGCCGGGCTGACCGGCGAGTCGGTGATGGCCACCACGGTGAGGCCGGCCGCGCGGGCCTCGCGCAGCGCGTCCAGGGTCTCGCGGGGGTAGCGGGGGAGGACGAAGGCGAGCAGGGCGCCCGCCCCGGCCTCGGCGGCCTGTTCGAGGCGGTCGGTGAGCAGGCTGCCACCGTCGTCGAGCACCCGCACGTCGGGGTGCACCTTGGCGGCGAAGTAGGCGAAGTAGGCGGCCAGCGGGGCGGCGGCGCGCAGGCCGAGCACCGGCAGGGGACGGCTGGCGGCCAGCAGCCGGCCGGTCTCGGCGATCCGGTCCCGGTCGGCGAGCTGCCCGGCGAGGCGGTCGAGGTTGCCGATCTCGGCGCGTACCGCCTGCTGGAGCTCGTTGCCGGCGTCGGTGACGCCGCCCGGGGTGCCGGCGGTCAGCTCGCGCAGCCGGCGGCGCAGCGCGGGGTAGCCGTCGTGGCCGAGCGCGACCGCGAACCGGGTGACCGACGGCTGGCTGACCCCCGCCAGCTCGGCGACCTCGGCCGCGGACAGGTACGCCGCGGCCGGCGCGTGCTGCACCAGGCAGTGCGCGATCCGGCGCTGGGTCGGGGTGAGCCGGACCCCCTGGAACAGGTCCAGCACCTGCTCGCCGGGGACGACGACAACTCCCTCATTCATGTCCTGACTCTATGCATGGAAACTTTCAGGAAGCAACCCTCCTGCCCGGATGATCGCGACGCGGGCCTGACGAACGGTGCGCCGGTCCACCAGGGCAGCCGGCACGTCCCACCACGTGTCGGGCCGGCGACGGCTGGGCGGAAAGGCTGGCGCCGGCTCTGTAGGATCCGCACGGCGGTTGAGCAGAGGAGTTGGCATGCAGCCGGGAGGTCCCTACAGGTTCACCCATGCGCTGGGCGAGTCCCCGGTGGGTAAGGCCTGGGCGGCCATCGACGAGCATGGTCGCTTCGTCACCGTGGCCGTCCTGGACGCCGCCGTTGCCGCCTCGCCCGGCTGGCGGGAGGCGTTCGTCGGCATCACGAACTCCCTGGCACAGGCGCCGGACGGCGTGCCCTTCGCGTACGCCGACTTCTCGGCCGCCGAGCCCTGGGTGGCGTACGCGGCCGAGGTCGGACCAGGGGCGGAGAAGCTGTTCCGCGCGCTCGGCGTGGAGTACACGCCGGCCCCGCCCGCCGCGCCGCCGGTCTCGGCTCCCCCGGTTTCCGGCCTTCCGCAGCCGGTCCCCGGGATGCCCCAGCCCGTGTCGGGAGCGCCCGAGTCGGTGTCCGGCCCTCCGCACGCCCCGTGGGCGTTGCACGCGACCTCGATCCCCGGCCAGCCGGTGTCCGCGGCCCCGCACCCGGTTTCGGCTGCGCCGGCCTCGCCCGCGACGCCGACGGCCACGCCCGCCGACGGCCCGGCCCAACCACCGGCCGCCCAGCCCGGTCCGGGCGGTGCCCCGGTCCACGATCCGTTCGCCGCACCTGACCGCCGCATCACACCCTCGCAGCCGCGTCGGCGCCGTACCGGGCTCTGGGTAGGGATCGTCGCACTGGTCCTGGTCGTGCTCGCCGGCGCCGGCGGCGTGTTCGTCTGGGCGGGATGGGAGGGCTCCGGGAAGCCGGAGAGCACGCCCAGCGGCACCCTCGCGGCGCCCCCGGCCCTACCGGCGTCACCGCCGCAGTCGCCTGGGCTCGAACCGCCCAGCGCGGGCGAGTGGCCGAAGGACTGGCCGAAGTTCACCCCGCAGGACCACGTGCGGACGTTCTCCGACCTCGAAGGCCTGGGCTTCACACTCAAGCTGCCGGGGGAGTGGGACTGCACGCCCGCCGGTCGCGCGGAGGGGTTCGTCAAGTACAACTGCGGTGTCTCCGGGGGCGCGCAGCCGGAGATCGGCGGCGAGTTGATCGTGCGGGACTGCCCGTTGCCGTGCAACGGCGAGCGGCAGACCACCATGCGCCAGGCAGAGGATGCCTGGAGCCTGCAATGGATGCATGGCGGGCAGTACGTCGCCTACGCCGACTCGAGCCGGCTGCAGATCGACGGTGAGCGGCGGTACGGTCTCGTCGTCGTCGCGTACTGGCGCAGCGGAGACAGCGGACGTGTCGATCGTCAGCTGGTCCTCCGCATGACGGCACCGCTCGACGGCGCGGGACGGCTGCGCCGGGTTGCCAACTACCTCCGTGACACGGTGATTTTCTGACCGAGCCAGCTCGCCCTCGTCGCGCGGAGACCGACATGTCCTCTGGTGCCGTCTTGGCGCGTCGGTCTGCCGTCCTGCTCGGCATCATCACGGCCGTGTGCGGTGCCGCCGTCCCCGCCGCGGCGGCACCGACGTACGCACGGAACGAACCGGCCACCGCGGTCGCCATGCCGTCCACCGTCTACCTTGAGGCGACATACACCGGCTACATCCGGGACGTCAAGGCCGGCACCCTGGTTCGCCGGAAGCCGGTGGTCGTCACCCGCCGGTGCAGCGGTGTCGTGGTGAATCCCGACGGCTACGCCGTGACCACCAGCGTCTGTGTGCAGCCGAGCAGGGACGTCCTCCTCGTCAACGCCCTGTACAGGCTCGGCCGCACCCTCGTTCAGGAGAACGGGCTGGCGGCCGACGAGTTGGACGCCTTCGTCGGCAAGCTCAAGGACTCGTCCGCGTTCACCGGCGAGCGGCGGGGCACGAAGCCGTCCTTCACGCTGTTGGGGCAGTTGGGCACGGCGACCTCGGGCGCCACGGCTGCCCCGGCCACCCCCGCGACGATCACGAAGGCACTACCGGCGGCCGACGGCAACGCGGCGCTCGTCAAGCTGCGGCGCACCGGCGTACCTGCCATCGAGATCGACACCGCCGCCGACCTGCGGACCGGCACCCCGCTGGTCGTACTCGGCTACGGCCTCGGCGAGACCACCGGCGGTTCCACCACCTACACCGTGCGGACCAGGGCGGTCGAGATCATCGGGCGGACCGGAACGAACCGCATCGGCGTCGACGGCCAGATCGGTCCCGATTCGCGCGGCGGCCCGGTCGTGGACGCGACCGGCCGCCTCGTCGCGGTTCTGGACACCGACACGTCTGCCGAAGGCGAACCGATCCGGGATCTGATCACCATCGCCAACATCAATCGGGTCCTGGACCAGGGCGATGTCGACAGCCGGCTGAGCGAGGTGGACCGTGGATACCGCACCGCGCTGAGCGCCTACTTCGCCGGGCGGTACTCGCAGGCGGTCCGGCGGTTCGACGACGTCCTGAAACAGGCTCCCGGGCACTCCGCCGCCCAGGCGTACCGGCAGCGGGCCGAGGAGCGGCTGCGCCTCGACGGCGACGCGAAGGAGAACTCGGCGGAGTGGCTGCTGTACCTGCTGTCCGCTGCCGGCGGGGCGCTGATCATCGGTGGAACGAGCCTCGCGCAGCGCCTGCTTCGTGACCGGGCCCGGCCGGCGGGAGTGACCGAGACGGGCGACGCCAGCCGGGGCGGTGACGAGTGGCGGCAGCCACCGCAACGGTTCACCCCACCGGAGCCGAGCCCGGGAAACCGACCCGCCCCGCCGTACACGCGACCGTCTCCGGACAACGACGCCACGGTCGTCCTCTCCCTGGACGACACGGTCGTCCTGCCGCTCGACACGACAGTCATCCTGCCGCGGGTCGAGACCGCGCCGGAGGCTGGACGATCGGCGCGAAAGACGGAGTCGCCCTCGTGGGCACCGGGCGAGCGTCTCGCCGGGCACGTGGATTGGCGAGGACACCATGACGGCCCATGACATCGGCACCGTCCACCGGTCGGTCCCCGCGTCCGCGCCGCATCATGGTGCCCCTGCTGTGGGCCAGGGGGAGCAGGCCTCCGACGGCCGACCGCGAAGCGGCTTCCGAAAGGACATCGAGGGTCTTCGGGCCCTCGCCGTCGTGCTGGTGGTGCTCTGGCACGCGGACGCCCCGTTCGTCTCCGGCGGATTCGTCGGCGTCGACGTCTTCTTCGTCATCTCCGGATATCTGATCACCAGAGGGATGGCGGCGGAGGTGGCTGCCCGGGGCCGCCTGTCACTCACCCGGTTCTATGCGAGGCGGGCGAAACGGCTGCTACCCAGCGCCGCGCTCGTCCTGCTCGTGGCCCTGGCCCTCACGTATCTCTTCCTGCCGGGCATCCGATGGAGAAACACGGCGTGGGACGTCGTGAGCAGCGCTCTCTACGTGGTCAACTGGCGACTCGCCGACCAGTCCGTCGACTATCTCGCCGCGGAGCAGGCTCCGAGCATCGTCCAGCACTACTGGTCGCTCGCGGTCGAGGAACAGTTCTACCTGCTGTGGCCCGTGCTGTTGGCGGGAGTCGCCTGGTTGGTCCGACGGAGGTCCGCCGGCCGTCCGTCCTTCGGCAAGGTCGCCGTGGCGGTCGTCGGCGTTGTCGGGGTGGCCTCCTTCGCATGGTCGGTGGTGCTGGTCCAGACCGATCCCGGCCGTGCCTACTTCGTCACCACGGGACGGATGTGGGAACTGGTGGTCGGCGCGCTGCTCGCCCTGCTGCCGTTCCCGCGGTTGCCCCGCGTCGTGGCGTCGGCGTTGGGTTGGGCCGGTGTCGCGGCCATCGTGGTTTCCGCCGTGACGTTCGACGCCTCGACGCCCTTCCCCGGCGCGATGGCACTCCCCGCGACCGTCGGAACCGCACTCGTCATCGGTGCGGGTGCGGCCAACAGGCACGGGCCGGTGGCGGTGCTGGGCCTGCCACCGCTGCAGTTCCTCGGTGGCATCTCGTACACCCTCTATCTCTGGCACTGGCCGCTGCTCGTGGTGCTCACCACCGGGATGGACGATCCCGGTTTCACCGGTCCGGCTGTCGGGGTGGCGCTTTCGGTCGTTCTCGCGTATCTCACGAGCCGGTTCGTGGAACGGCCGGTCTGGCACTCGCGGAAACTCTCGGTCAAGCCGCAGGCCGCGATCGCGGTCGGGTTGGCCGCAACGGTGCTGTCGGTCTACGCGGGCCTGGTCTTCCACCTCGCCACCGCTTCGGCGCGGCCGGACGACGCGGCCGTCTGGAGCGCTCCGGGCGCCGCCGTCCTGAAGGCGGGCGCCGCCGCCACGGACGTGGGTGCTCCCGTCGACCGCGCTGCGTTGGTCGTCCCCGATCCGCTGGTGGCTCGTGACGACCTTCCGTCGGTCTATGCCGACGGATGCCATGCCAGCCAGACGGAGACCAAGGTCCGGAGCTGCACGTACGGCGCGCCCACCGCAGCGGTCACCGTCGTCCTGATCGGTGATTCACATGCTGCGCAGTGGGTGCCCGCCCTGCGGTCCATCGCCGAACAGCGCAACTGGAAGCTGGTGACGTACACCAAGTCGCAGTGCCCCTTCCTCGACATCGCGGTGGCCGGGGGTGAGGAGGGTCGCCCGAACAACAGTTGCGCGACGTGGAACGACTCCCTGCGGCGCACGCTCGCCGAGGACAGCCCGGACCTCATCGTCACCAGCAGCTTCAACTACTCGGCCCACCGCGACGGTGACGTGCTGCGGGGGGCGGAGAACCACACCGCGCTGGTGGATTCGATGCGTCGGAGTTGGCTGGGGCTGGCCGGGGTGGCGCCCGTGGTGGTCATGAGGGACAGCCCGGCGCCGCGCCTGGACATCGCCGACTGCGTGTCCGCCAACCGTGAGCAGTTGACCAAGTGCGCCGTACCCCGCGACCAGGCCTTGGCCGGCATCGGCCCCCTCCAGGCCGAAGCGGCGAAGGGACTGGCAGGCGTGCACCTGGTCGACCTGAACGACGCCATCTGTCCGACGGACCGGTGCGCGGCGGTCATCGGCGGCGTGCTCGTCTACCGCGACACCAACCATCTGACGGCGACGTACGCGCGGACGCTGGCGGCCCGGCTCGACGAGCAACTGCAGGTGGTGATGAGGTGAGCTGGGATACCAGCCGCCGTCAGGGGGCGCACGCACCCCCCGACGGCGCGAGATCGGTGTGGTTGACAGAACCGGTGGGAACGGCTTTATTGGTACGGCCCTCGTACGTCCTGCCCCTGGTCCACCGTGGCCGGGCGACGGTAGACGCCGCGGCCTAGTAGCCGGACGACGGGTTCTGCCAGATCAGAGGAAGGGGACGGACATCACCGAGGTCTATCCTGCCCCCAGGAGCGAGCACGCTCCACTGATGGCAGGCAAGTCGGTCGCCTTGGTGCACGAGTGGTTCGGCGCCACGGGTGGGTCCGAGAACGTCTTTCTCGAGATCCGCGAGGTGCTGCCGGACGCGAAGGGGTTCGTGCTGTGGCGCGATCGTGACGCCCGGCGCGGGCTCGACTTCGAGGAGTCGTGGCTCGCGCGCACGCCGTTGCGGCGGTCGAAGGCGCTGGCGCTGCCGCTCATGCCCCTGACGTGGCGCACCCTGACCCGCGAGAAGTTCGACGTCGTCGTTTCCTCGAGCCACGCGTTCGCGCACACCGTGAAGATCGGGTCATCCCCGGACACGCGCTACCTGAGCTACATCCATTCGCCGGCCCGGTATCTCTGGAGCCCGGACTTCGACAGCCGAGGATCGAACGGTCTGCTCAGTCTTCCGCGGCGCGTCCTCCGTACGGCCGATGTCCGGCTGAGCCGACACGTCGACAGCTACGCCGCGAACTCGCGCGAGGTGCAGTCCCGGATCCAGCGATTCTGGAAGCGGGACGCCCGCATCATCCATCCACCGGTGGACGTCGACTACTTCGCGACCGCCCCCGCACCGCAGCGGCAGCAGGAACGCGGATATCTGCTGGGCGTCGGGCGTTGGATCCCGTACAAGAAGTTCGATCTGATGATCGACATCGCGGACGCCGCGGGACTTCCGCTGGTGATCGCGGGCTCGGGTCCGGAGGAGGAGTCCCTCCGTCGCCGGGCGGCGCGGGTCAGGGTTCCGGTCACCTTCGAGCGTCAACCGTCCCGGGAACGGCTCCGCGAACTGTACTGGGGAGCCAGGTCGCTGCTCTTCCCCACGCACGAGGACTTCGGCATCATCCCGGTGGAGGCCATGGCCTGCGGGACCCCGGTGCTGGGGCTGCGCCGGGGTGGTGTGCTGGAGACGGTGGTCGACGGGGAGACCGGATTCCTGATCGACTCGAGCGACCCACACGAGTACGCCGCGATGCTGCGGCACGTCGACGGACTTGAGCGCAACCGGATCAGCGCCCACGCCGAGTCGTTCTCCTCTTCCACATTCAGGGCGAAGGTGGCGTCGTGGGTCTCCGATGAGTCGTCCTGAGCGGAAGTCGCCACCCGCCAGGCACACGCAGCGCACGTCGGCCTCATCTGTCGTCGCGGCCGTCGCGGGGATCGCCGTCGTCGCGCTCCTCGCTGTCACCACCGTGCTTCCCCGCCCGACCGTCGCCGGTGTCCTCGGCCTCGTCGTGGTGGCGGTGTGCCTGACGGCCCTCTACAAGACCACCCTCTCCGGATCGTTCACTCCGGTCGCTGTCACATTCTGGGCCTTCGTGACGGTCTGGGTCGGCTTCGCGCCGCTGCTGCAGATCCGCGACCGGCGACTGCCCTGGCCCGACCTGCCCCTCGACCAGCACCACGTCAGCGCGCAGGTCATCCTCCTGCTGGCGGTCGTGGCGTACTGGGCCGGCAACACCCGCAGCCTTCCCGCCCCGCGGCCGACCACGTCGCCGCGTACCCGACTCACGATCGAGAAGACCGTCGTCGTGACCGGGGTCGCCGTCGTCCTGGCGGTCGGCTGCCTTCCGATGACCGGCGGGCTTGCCGTCAGGTTCGGCAGCCGCGACGATCTGCAGCGCGCGATCACCGAGGCGGGGCTGAAGAGCCAACAGGATCTGGCACTGCTCGGGCTGCTCAGCACCTTCCCGGCTGCCGTGAGCGCCGTCGCCCTCGTGTTCTGTCTGCTCTGCTGGAGGAGCCGGAACCACGCGGACTCGAGGGCGAGGACCATACTGCTGATCACCACCGGCGCCGCGGTGACTCTCAACCTCATCTACAACAACCCGCTGTCCGCCAACCGGTTCGCGTCCTTCGGCGTGCTGCTCGCCGCAGGCCTCGCGTTCGTGCGCTTCGAGCGGCAACGCTGGCGGACACTGTTCTCGGTCGGGATGCTGTTGGGGCTCGCCGTCGTCTACCCGTTGGCAAACCTCTTCCGCAACGAGCGCTCGCGCGGCGACCTGCGGCTGGGCCTGGACGCGTACTACACCTGGGACTTCGACGGTTTCCAGCAGACCGTGAACGCCGTCCACCACGCGGGCGTCAACGGCCACACCTGGGGGCACCACCTCGTCTCGGCACTGCTGTTCTGGGTGCCCCGATCCTGGTGGGAAGGAAAGGCGATCCCGGCGGGCAACGCCGTAGCCGACAGCCGAGGCTACGAGTTCCAGAACCTGGCCCTGCCGTTCTGGGCGGAAACGTACCTGGAGTTCAGCTTCGTCGGCGTGGTGGTGCTGTTCTTCTTCTACGGCAGGCTCGCGCGCCGACTGGACCGCGCGCTGACCGGATCGCCGGCCAGTCTGGGGACCGCTCTCACGGTCATGTTCGCCGCGTTCCAGATCGGGCTGTTGCGTGGTCCCCTGGGCGCGCAGATTCCGTTCGTCGGCGCCGCCTTCGCGGTGCTCATCCTGGGCGTCGTGGCCTGGTCCGGCCCGCGTTGGGGCGCCACCCGCCCGCCCGAACCCGCGGACGACCGTCCTCCGGTGGGCGAATCGACCAAGCTCGTGGAGCTGCGCTGATGAATGATCCGTTGCCCAGGGTGGCATTCCTGGCCGACTGGTGGTGGCCGGAGGACGTCGGCGGCGCGGAGCGCTCCGCCCGCGCGGCGGCGCTGGAGCTGGCCCGGTTCGCCGAGGTGTCGGTCTTCGTGCCGGCCGCCGTCGAGTCCTCGTACGTCGACGGCCCGCTCACGGTGCACGCCGTCCGCAGGCCCTTCGCCCGGCGCGTGCACGCGGACACCAAGCTACGCCGAGGGCTGGAATTCCTGAGCGCGTGGCTCCTGCCCTGGAACGCGTCGCGTCTGGCAGGCAGGATCGAGAGCTTCCGACCCGACGTCGTCGTCGCGACGAACGTCTCGCGCACCGGCCCGTGGTTGCCGCGTTGGGTGAAGGCCCGCGGGGTGCGGTACGTCCGGGTCTTCCACGACCTGAGTGACACCTGTTGGCGCCGCTCCAGGCTCAAGGATTCGCGCAGCTGCGAGACGGTCTGTGGGGAGTGCCGGATCAAGGCGCGGATCATGCGTAACGCCACCCCGCCCTCCGCGGTGAGCGTGTGCGTCTCCGGCTTCGTCCGGGACGAGCTCGTCAGTTCCGGCCTGACCACCCCGGCCGCGAGCCTGGTCGCCTATCCGCTGATCGGTCCGGCCGAGCCGGTACGGGCGCCACGGCGCGGCGACGGCCGGGAGGTGGTCATCGGGTACATCGGCCGGGTCAGTCCGGTGAAGGGCATCGAAGCCGCTATTCGTACCGCAGCCGCCTACCGGCGGAACACGGGCAAGGCAGTCAGCATGGTCGTCGCCGGAGAGGGGCAGGCCGACTACGTGCGGACGTTGGTGGACCTGGCCCGGTCGGAAGGGCTCGACATCCGCCTGCCGGGGCACATGGCCGTCGACGCCTTCTGCGAGTCCGTGGACGTCGTCCTGATTCCCTCCAAGTGGATGGAGCCGTTCGGGCGGGTCGCTGTCGAGGTCGGGCGCGCGGGGAAACCGATGCTGGTCTCGCCGCTGGGCGGCCTGCCCGAAGCGGCCGCCGTCTCCGGCGGTGACTACGCGTTCGCGGAGTTCCAGGACCCCGAGGCAGCCGCGGTCACACTCGGAGAGCTGCTGGGAGGAACGTCGTACCGCGCCCCGTCCGCACCCGGGGCGGCGATGCCGCTGGTGCAGGGCGTCGCCGCCGCCACCCGCCGGGTGCTGTCCGGCACCGGTGACGGGAACGGCAGGCGGCAGCCATGACTGGTACCACGGGAGGAGCGCGGAACTGGGCGCGGCTCGCCCTGACCCTGGGCCAGCTCGCTCTCATGGGCACGAGCCTGATCTTCAGTCTCTCCCTGGGGTACGCGGGCGACCTGTCGGCGGTCGGAGCCACGGCGCCGGCCATGCTCGTGTTCCAGCTGACCTGCGGCGTCCTGCAGCGGTCGCTCGCGGAGGCGACGCTGCTGAGTTCGGCCCACGCCGAGCGGGCGGCTGAGCGGTCGGACTGCCAGTGGTCCGTGGCCGCCGCCCTGGCCGGGGGGCTCATCGGTGCGGCCGTGGCGGTGGCGTCGGCGCTCGCGGTGCCTGGCGGGTCGCTCGCGTTGTCGGTCGCCTACGCGGCCGGGATTCCCTTCGCGATCGCGTTGGACATCGGTCGTGCCGCCGGCGTGGCCGCCGGGGCCGCCCGCTCCGTCTTCGTGGAGACGGCCGCGTGGCTGGCCGCCCAACTGGCACTGATGATCGTCTTTGCTGCCGCCCACTCGCCCCTGCTCGTCTGCGTGTCGTGGGCCGCCGTGAACGCGGCGTTCTTCCTCGCCTCCGCCCGCCACATCCACCGGCGGCCGATGTTCACCGGCCTGTTGGCCTGGGTGCGGTCGCGGCGGGGCGCGATGGGTGCCGCCTCGCTCGACGCCTTCCTCGTGGGCCTGACGCCGGTGCTCGCCATCCAGGCCACCGCCTTCGTCGCCGGGGCGGCCACGCTCGGCGTCATCCGCATCGTGCAGCAGCTGTTCGCGCCGCTGGCATTCGTGTCGATCACGTTCCGCCGGGTGCTCGTGTACCAGCGGAAATCCGAGGTCAGCACGTCCAGACGGCAGGACTTCCGCGACGGGATGCTTGCCTTGGCGCTGATAACCGCCGGCGCGGTCGTCCTCGGGGCGGCGGTGCTCGTCGGGCGGGAACTCGTCCCCGCGTTTTCCTTCATCCCCGTGGGTTTCGTCCTGCTCGCGGCCGGTGTGGAGAAGGCGGCGCTCGGGTTCTCCTACGGCTGCTCCCTGAGCAGATTCGTGCGAGGGGAGTTCAACGCTCTCCTACGAGCCCGCTGGGTCATGCTCTTCCTGACGGTGCTCGCCGCGCCGTTGCTGACGGCCGGGTTCGGCGCGCCTGGTTACCTGGTCGGCTCAGCCGTCGGAATGTTCGTCTACTCCGTCGTCGTTCTGGCGTTGCGTGCTGGTCAGCGACCACAGTCGACGTTCCAGGGGGCAGCCGCCAAACTTTCGTGACACGTTCCTCTCGATTAGGTTGGCAGTCATGAGCGACGGTATCGACCTGCTGTTGCGTCGCGCTGGCTTCGGCGCGACGGCCGTGGAGCTCTCCGCGGCGCGTCAGGCAGGCTACGATGCGGCGCTGTCGGCGCTTGTCGCGCCACCCGGGCCGGATGTCGGTGCGATGAGCGCCCCCATCCCGAACCTGGGACCGGACGCGTACGCGGGCAAGCGCGACCTGACCTACGAGGAAAAGGTGAAGCTGGAGGATCTCCGGACGGCCCAGACCGAGCAGATCACCCAGTGGTGGCTGAACCGGATGACGGTCGCCAGCCACCAGGCCGTCGAGAAGCTGGTCTTCTTCTGGCACGGGCACTGGGCGACCTCGGTGAAGAAGGTGCGAAGCCCTCAGCTCATGCTTCAGCAGCACCGCACCCTCCGCAGCGCCCCCGACTTCAAGGCCATGTCGCGGAAGATGGTCACCGACGCGGCCTTGAACCACTACCTGGACGGCCATCTCAACACCAGGCAGGCGCCCAACGAGAACCTCGCCCGCGAGTTGTTCGAACTGTTCGTCCTCGGGATCGGGCAGTACACGGAGAAGGACATCAAGGAGGCGGGGCGAGCGCTCACCGGCTGGAGGTTCAGCCTGACCAAGGGCAGTTCGGTCTTCGACCCGCGGGCCCACGACGCAGGAAGCAAGAACATCCTCGGCCGCAGGGGGCACTTCGCGGCGGACAGCCTCGTCGAACTCCTGCTGACGCAGGACGCCTGCCCGCGATTCATCGCGGCCCGCCTCTGGTACCGCTACGGCTCGGCCACCGAAGCCATCCCCGGGCGACTTCAGGACAAGATGGTCCAGGCGTTTCCCAAGCCCCTGGACATGCTTCGGGCACTGTTCGGCGACGAGGCGTTCCATGCGACCGGCGGCACGATGGTGAAGCAGCCGGTCGAGTGGTTCGTCGGCGCCATGCGGCAACTGGGGCTGCGGCCGTCGAACCTCCCGCCGGAGACCCGCAAGAGGGTTCTCCGTGACCTGGAGAGCCTGGGTCAACTGCCGTTCGCTCCCCCCAACGTGGGCGGCTGGCCCGCCGGTGGCGCCTGGTTGACGTCCGCCGCCGCACAGGTCCGGCTGCGTCTCGCCGGCACCCTCGCCGAGCACGTGTCGGTCAGCTCGCTCACGCCCGAGAACCTGGCCTACCTCCTCTGCGTCGAACGGTGGACGAATCGGACGTACAACGTGCTGCGGGGCACGCAGGATCGGCGGCTGTTGTTGATACTTGGGCTGGTGAGCCCGGATTACCTGGTGACGTGACATGGATGCACTGACTCGACGTCGTTTCCTCCTCGCCTCGGGAGTGGTCGCGGGCGGCGCGCTTGCGGCGGGTGTGGGCGGGATGGGCCTCGCCGAGCTGTTGCGCACCGCGGCGGCGGACCCGTCCGCTGCCGCCAGGACGAAGAAGCTCGTCCTGGTGACGCTGTACGGCGGCAACGACGGCCTCAACACCGTCGTCCCCTATGCGGAATCCGTCTACCACGCCGCCCGGCCGGAGTTGGCGTACGACGCCGGCAAGGTGCTGCACCTGAACGATGCCCTGGGCCTGAATCCGGTCATGCGGGGAATGAAGCGGCTCTGGGACGAGAAGCGGATGGCGATCGTCCTGGGTGTGGGGTATCCGAAGCCGGACCGCAGCCATTTCAAGTCCATGGACATCTGGCAGACCGCCTCGCCGGTCGAGCCGGTCACCACGGGCTGGCTGGGCCGTTGGCTCGACGGGACGAATGCCTCCCCGGAGGCCGCGGTCAGCTTCGAGCCGGTGTTGCCGCCGGTGCTTGCGGGGGAGACCCGAGCGGGATCCTGCGTAAACGTCGGCGGGATGGAGCTACCCCCTGGGATCACCGTCGACATGGTGGCGGCTCTCGGGCAGAGCGAGCCCGGCGAGCCGGAGTTGCAGGCTCGCGCGGCAGGCGCCTACCGGGACCTGCTGCGTGTGGAGGGGCTGGTACGCGGAGCCGAACAGCATCAGACCTCTGCCTCCCCGGCCAGCGAGGAGGCAGAGGTCCTGACGACGGGGCCAGGCACCCGGAGTGTCCTGGAGACGCAGCTGGCGCTCGTGACCCGCTGTATCGAGGCGGGCGTGCCCACCCAGGTCTACTCGGTGAGCCTCGACGGCTTCGACACGCACGCGATGGAGCGGGCCGGGCACGAGAGTCTGCTGAGCCGGCTCGACCGGGCGTTGTCGGCCTTCGTCACGAGGATGGCGCGGACGGAGGCTGGCCGTCAGGTGACCGTGGTCGTCTACAGCGAGTTCGGCAGGCGGGTACGCGCGAACGCCTCACAGGGCACCGACCACGGGACGGCGGGCCCGGTGTTCGTACTGGGCCCGGAGGTGGCCGGCGGGTTCTACGGTGAGCAGCCGAGCCTGGCCGATCTGGACGATGGCGACCTGAAGGTGACGACAGACTTCCGTGACGTCTTCGGCACCGTCCTGACGTCGGTGCTCGGCGCCGATCCTGACCGTTACGTCGGCGGTGGGTACCGGACGAAGCCGTTGCCGTTGTTGGCTGCCGGCTGAGGACGGGGCCCCTCAGCGGCCACCCGCCCGGAACACCTCTGCGGCGGTCCGAAGGATGACCTTCACGTCCAGCCAGAGCGACCAGTTCTCGATGTAGTAGTTGTCGAACCTCGCCCGGTCGGAGATCGGCGTGTCGCCGCGCAACCCACTGACCTGCGCCAACCCGGTGAGCCCGACGGGCACCCGGTGGCGCATCGCGTAGTTGGGATACTCGGCTGAGAACTTCTCCACGAAGTACGGCCGTTCGGGCCGCGGCCCGACCACGCTCATGTCCCCACGCAGGATGTTCCAGAGCTGGGGTAGCTCGTCCAGCGACGTGCGGCGCATGAACCGGCCGATTGGCCCGACCCGACGGTCGTGCGCGATCGACCAGTTCGTCTGCGACTCGTGCTCGTCCACCGGGCGCATCGACCGGAACTTGATGACGTTGAACGGCTTGCCGTACCGGCCGATCCGCTCCTGCCGGAAGAAGATGTCACGGCCGCCGTCGAGGAACGTGGCGAGCGCGCAGAGCAGCAGCACCGGGCTCAGCACGATCAGCGCCACTGCGGCGAAGAGCACGTCGGACGCCCGCTTCGTGGCCCACCGCGGGCCCGAGAGAGTGGTGTCGCCGATCTTGACGATCGGGATGGCACCGACGTGGTCGGGATATCCGCCCTGGGAGCGGGATCCCCAGAGGCGCGGCACCGCCCAGAGGTCGCAGCGCGAGCTGGCCGGCTGGAGCAGGATCTCCATCAGGGTCGACTCCGGGCAGTCCGGGTCGGCTATGACCAGGACGTCGCACTCCAGCATCGTGGCGAGCTTTTCGAGGTCGGCCAGGGTGCCGATCAGTGGAACCGCTCCGACGCTCTGCCGCGACGGGGCGTCGACACAGCCGACGAACCGCAGGCCGTACTGGGGATAGCGGCGCAGCAGCCGGGCGAGCTCCACGCCGATCGGGCCGCTACCGATGATGATGGCGTTGTGTTCGACCCACCGACGCTTCCGCGCGACGATGATGAGCATCCGACTGAACGCTCGGCCCACGATCACCAACCCGGCGGCGATCGCGACGTCCTGCATGAACCCGCCGACGTACGACACCGAGGAGTGCCGCTCGGCCGCGATGATGGCCACCACCGCGGCGGAAGCCAGCAGCCGCCCGCCGAGGCTCGGGAGTTCGTCCAGGATGCTCAGGTCGCGGCGCGCCCGGTAGAGCCCGCCGGCCGCGAAGATGACCACCGTGAGAACGGCGTTGGCCAGGGTCCCGCGCCAGTAGTTCTGAGTCACCAGCAGCGGGGCGAGCAGCGCGACGACGTCGACGGGGGCCGTCACCATCCAGGCCCGCAGCCAGCGCGTGCGCGTGGAGGCCCGGGATCCGGCGTACGGCAGCACCGTGGTCGTGTCGAGACCGGCGCGGGGCGGGGCGGTGACCTCGGGACCGCTCGTCGGCTGGAGGGAGAGGCCCGCAGCGAGCATCTCGCCGTCGGCTGCGCCACGCTGTGGCCACGCTGCGTGGCGCGGTGCGCCGTCAGGGTCTGTGGTGCCCGGAACCGGGCGGCCCATGGCCGGTCGGCTTGACATGGTTGGTCCTCCCCGTGAGCCCCCTGACGTGCGTGACGACCGAAGGCGCCAGGGCAGGATACGGCCGGGTCAACTGCCTCGCCATCGCCGGTACGGCATTTCGGACTCCTACTTTCCGGCGGTCAGGATCTCCGGGACGGAGTCGCGGCGGACCGCGTCGAAGAGGCGTTTCGCCTTCGCCGTGTCCGCCAGGACGACGCTCTCACTGCCGATCCGGCCCGTTCCCTTGGTGGGGCAGGTGAAGAACCCGAGATTTCCGCTCCTGAGGTGGCGAAGCTCCATCGCCAGGTCCACGAGGGACATCGACTTGTCCACCGCCACGGCGTTCGCCGTGGCCTTCACGAACGAGTTCAGCTTGCCCGGGTTGGCCAGCACGCCACCGGAGGCGGCCTTGTCCAGGATCGCCTTGATCACCTGCTGCTGGTGTTTGATGCGGGCGAAGTCGCCGTTGGCGAAGGCGTAGCGCTCGCGGGCGTAGTCCAGCGCGGCGGCCCCGTCCATGCTCTGTCGACCCTTGACGAACTCCCGGCGACCATCGGGATTGAGCGAGTGGGTCGAGGTGAAGCTCTGGTCGACGTCGATCTCGATGCCGCCGAGGGCGTCGACGATCTCCTTGAAGCCGGCGAAGTCGACCATCGTCACGTGGTCCACCCGGACGCCCGTGAACTTCTCCACCGTCTGGACCATCAGCGGGATGCCGCCCCACGCGTAGGAGGCATTGATCTTGGCGTCCCGTCCGCCCTGTCCCCGCGCCGACTTGGGCACGTGCACCCAGGTGTCACGCGGGATCGAGATGAGCTGGGCACTCGACCGGTCCTTGGGCAGGTGAGCCAGGATGATCGTGTCGCTCCGGGAGCCCGAACTGCTCTCCGGGTCGCGGGAGTCGCTGCCCAGGATCATGATGTTCATGGCGCCCTTGGCCACGACCTGCGGACGAGAGGCATCCGGGACGTCGTCGAATGCGTCGACGCGCTCGATGTCGGAGTCGATCGAACGGACGTAGAGCCCCGCCGCGATCAGGCCGCCACCGCCGAGCAGCGCCACCACCAGGAAGGTGATCAGGGCGACGCGCCGCCACCGGCGACGCCGGGGGCGCGGCTCGCCGGTCGGTTCCGCTGCCGACGGCTCGTCGAAAAACCGGGATTCGGGCTCCGCGTACTCCTCACGATGGCGCATGGCGCGATGCTACTGATTCCGATTCCGGCCCGCGTACCCCCGTCTGGGCACCATGGGTCCGCCTCGTGAATCAAAACTTTCACCGACAGTGGTCCGTCTTCGACTGGTAGAACCCTCTCGTGGACGCAACGAAACTCCGGCGGGCCATCGCCCGCACCCCCCTCGCCCCCGTCGCGGCCTTCCCCAAGCGCCTGGCCCGAGTCGCCCGCCACGACGTGAAGGTGCTGCGCACCTCGGCCCGCTGGCTGGTCACCTCCCGGGAACACCACAACTACACGTACGAGCTGACCACACTGAGCCGCCACCACCTCGCCTGGTTCGTCAGCGTGGTCTGCGACGTGCCCGTCACGCAGGTCCGCGCGTACTTCGCCGAGATCGAGTCGGACGACGCGCTGCGTCGGCACATCGAGTCCGCCACCGCCGGCGCCGCCCGCCGTGGCCTCGCCGACAAGCAGGTCCGCTACGCCCGTCGGATCGGCTGGTACGCCATCGTGCGGGCCACGAAGCCGGCGCACGTGGTCGAGACCGGCGTCGACAAGGGGCTCGGCAGTTGCGTGCTCGCCGCCGCGCTGCTGCGTAACGCCGCCGACGGGCATCCCGGCCGGGTCACCTCACTGGACATCAACCCCGAGGCCGGGTACCTGGCCCGGGTGGCGCCCTGGTCGGAGGTGGTCGACCTGGTGATCGGCGACTCCATCGCCTCCATCGCCGCGCTGGACCGGCCGGTCGACCTCTTCCTGCACGACAGCGACCACAGCCGGGCCCACGAGAAGCGGGAGTTCGAGGCCGTCGAGGGCAGGCTCGCCCCCGGCGCGATCCTGCTCACCGACAACGTCACCGCCACCAACGTCCTCGCCGAGCACGCCGAGCGCACCGGCCGGAAGTTCCTCGCCTACCGGGAGACCCCGGCCAACCACTGGTACCCGGGCGACGGTATCGGCGTGGCATGGTGAGCGGGTGCGGCTGAGTGCGATCCACACGTACCCCGTCAAGGGTTGTCACCGGCGCGACCACGAGGTCGCGCCCGTCGAGCCGTGGGGCCTGGCCGGCGACCGGCGCTGGATGATCGTCGACGGTGACGGCCTCGGCGTCACCCAGCGGGAGACGACGCGCCTGGTCGCCCTCCGCGCCACGCCCCACGACGGCGGACTGCTGCTGCGGGCCGAGGGCCACGCCGACCTGGCCGTGCCCGAGCCGGCCGGCGGCGAACCGGTTACGGTACGGACCTTCCGCAACCGGAAGCTGCCGGTCCCCGCGCTCCCCGCCGGCCCGTCGGCGGACGCCTGGATCAGCGCGTTTCTGGGCCGGGTGGCCCGCCTGGTCTGGCTCGATCGACCGACCCGGCACATCCCGTCGGGGGACCGCGAGCACGATACCGGCGACCAGGTCAGCTTCGCCGACGCCTATCCGCTGCTGCTGGCCGGCGCCGCCTCGCTCGACGCGCTCAACGACTGGCTGGCCGAGGCCGGTGAGGAGCCCGTGCCGATGGCGCGGTTCCGCCCCAACCTGGTGGTCGAGGGCGCGTCGGCCTGGGCCGAGGACGACTGGGCCGGCCGCCCGCTGCGCATCGGCGGCGTCCGCTTCCGCGCCGCCGGGCCGTGCGAACGCTGCGTGGTGGTCACCACCGACCAGGAGTCGGGGGTACGCGGGAAGGAGCCGTTGCGCACCCTCGGCCGGTACCGCAACGTCGGGCAGAAGCTCCTCTTCGGACTGCACCTCGTCCCCACCACGACGGGGCAGGTGGCTGTCGGCGACGAGTTGGTGGTCGAGGGCTGACCGACGGTTCAGCCCGCGGGCGGCGGCGGGGCGGTGAGGTCAAGCCACATGAGAAGCTCGTCGCGGTCGTCGCCCGGGGCGACCCGTAGCGCGCCGGGCAGCCGGCCGACCTCCCGGTAGCCGAGCCGCCGGTAGAACCGGTCCAGTCCCAGCCCGTCCCGCACGGTCACGTGCAGGGCCTCCCGGCCCATCTCCCGGCCGAGGCGTTCGGCCTCGCGCATCAGCGCCAGGCCGTACCCGTGGCCCTGGGTGTCCGGGTGGACCATCACCCGCTTCAGCACGCACCAGTGCGCCTTCAGGTCGAACCGGTTGTCGCAGAAGATCAGCGCGGCGACGAGCCGTTCGCCCGCGTACCCCAACAGGAGCCGGTCCGGGCCCTCGGCGATGCCGGCGAAGGTCGGATCAGCCATGTGCCGTACGTCGGCGGCGGTGACCGGCGCGACGAAGCCGACCGCCCCGCCGGCGTTGGTGACGTCGACCCAGAGGGCGACGATCAGTTCGCGCAGCTCGGGGGTCAGTTCGGGGTCGAGGACGAAGCGCAGGGTCACCCGGTAATCCTGACCGCGCCGGCCCGCGTCGACCCGGGATCGTGATGAGCCCGACAGGGGGTGTTCGGTGCGGGAGGGGGGATTCGAACCCCCACGTCCTTTCGGACAATAGGACCTAAACCTACCGCGGCTGCCATTACGCCACTCCCGCCGACCCGCTGAGTCTAGAGTGTCGCGCCGCACCGGTGGTGAGCCGGCCGCCGTAGGCGGCACCCGGTGCGGCGGCGGCCTCAGTCCAGTCCGAGATCCCGGCGCAGCTTGGCGACGTGACCGGTGGCCTTCACGTTGTAGAGCGCGCGTTCGATCTTCCCGTCGGTGTCGATCACGAAGGTCGAGCGGATCACGCCGGTCACCGTCCTGCCGTACGACTGCTTCTCGCCGTACGCGCCGTACGCGGTGAGCACGGACCTGTCGGTGTCGGCGACCAGCGGGAAGGTGATGGCGTCGCGCTCGCGGAACTTCGCCAGCTTCTCCGGCTTGTCGGGCGAGATGCCGACGACCTCGTAGCCGGCCGCCTGGAGCGAGGCGAGCGAGTCACGGAAGTCGCAGGCCTGCTTGGTGCAGCCGGGCGTCATGGCCGCCGGGTAGGCGTACAGCACGACCTTGCGGCCGCGCAGGTCGGCCAGCGAGAGCGTGTCGCCGGTGTCGGTGGGGAGGCTGAACTCCGGCGCGGGGTCACCGGGGGAGAGGCGGTCGGGCGCGGTCATGGCACGACCCTACCGCCGGCCCCGGCCGCCCCCGGGCGGCACGCCGGCTCGGCCACTCGCCTCTCGTTCGGGGGCTCGACGTGTCCCTGCGTCGTGGGCCGCTGGGGGTGCGGGACACAGGGGGCGCGGAGCGCACGGTGGCCGCAGGGAGTGCGGCGCGCACGGTGGCCGGGCCGGTCGTGCCGCCTGCTGACGGGCGGCACGCCGGGCGCGCGCCTGCCCGGCCCCAGCCACCGAGGCCCTGTTGGTGTGCTGTCGAGTTGCCCCGCCTATGGGACCGGCGTCGCTGGGGGCGCGCCTGTCGGTGCCAGCCACCGAGGCCCTGTTGGTGTGCTGTCGAGCTGCCCCACCCATGGGACCGGCGTCGCTAAGCGGTGCGGCCAGCTCTGCCCCATCTGTGCGGGCAGCTCGACAGCGCCACCGGCAGCGCACCAACGGGGCGCCGCGTCGGGCAATGGCTCGGATGATGCCGGTGCCGGTGTGGGGCGGGGGCGGGGCGGCGGTATTCGCGATCGGGAAGACGCCCTGTTGCCAACTATTGGCAACAGCTGGGCTCAGTAAATAGACTGCCGTCAACGGCCTGGACGGGCCCGCCGACGCGTGGGAGGTCACGTGGAAAACCTGGCGATGCACATCTCGAACGGGATCATCGACGGTCCCGTCGCGGCGGTCTTCGCGGCGGTGGCGCTGATCGCGATGACGTTCTGCGTCCTGCGCGGCAGGCGCGAACTGGACGACCGGTTGGCCCCGATGGCCGGGCTCGTCGCCGCCTTCATCTTCGCCGTGCAGATGCTCAACTTCCCGATCTTCACCGCCGGCGTCAGCGGCCACCTGCTGGGCGGGGCGCTCGCCGCGATGCTGGTCGGCCCCTGGGTCGGCGCGCTCTGCCTGACCGTGGTGCTGGTCGTGCAGGCGCTGGTCTTCGGCGACGGCGGCGTGGCGATGCTCGGGCTCAGCATCACCAACATGGCGGTGATCGGCACCGCCGCGGCGTACCTGCTGATCGCGCTGCTGCTCCGCGTGCTGCCGCGCACCCCCGCCGGCCTCGGTGTGACCGCCTTCGTCTCCGCGCTGGTCAGCGTGGTGGTCGCGTCGATGGGCTTCGTGTTCCAGTACTGGCTCGGCGGCACCACCGACCTGGGCGGCAACCTGGGCGGGCTGGCCGGCACGATGGCCGGCGTGCACCTGCTGATCGGCATCGGCGAGGGCCTGATCACCGCGACCACGGTGGTCACCGTCGCCAAGGTCCGGCCCGATCTCGTCTACGCGCTGCGCGGGTTGCGCCCGGCGTCCGCGCCCGCCGTCCCGGCCGTCGGAGGTGTCCGGTGAGGAAGCGTCTCTGGGGTTTCGTCGTCGGCGGGCTGCTGGTGGCCCTGCTCCTCGCCGGGGTGGTGAGCAGCTTCGCCTCGTCCCATCCGGACGGGCTGGACTCGTCGCTGCGTGAGGGCTGCACCTTCGACGCCGACGACAACATCACCGGCGGCAGCTGTCCCGCGCAGCGGGAGAGGGAACACGAGGTCGGCGGGCCGCTGGCCGACTACGGCGTGGCGGGCATCGACAACGAGTTCCTCTCCACCGGCCTGTCGGGCGTGCTCGGCGTGCTGCTCACCTTCGCCGTCGCCGGCGGGGCCTTGTGGCTGGTCCGCCGCCGCGGCCCCCGGGGCGAGGACGCGGCCGACCCGGAGCACACCCCCGCCGCCACGACGGGTCGGGAGTAACGGCGGATGGGTGCCGGGCACGCACACGTGCTGTACCGGGAGACGACCTCACCGGTGCACCGGCTCCCGCCCGAGGCCAAGATCGCGGCGATGGTGGTCTTCACCCTCGCCGTGGTCGCCACGCCGCGCGAGGCGTTCTGGGCCTTCGGCGCGTACGCCCTGCTGGTCGCCGTCGTGGCGGCGCTGGCCCGGGTGGGGCCCGGATGGCTGCTCACCCGGTCGCTGATCGAGCTGCCGTTCGTGCTGTTCGCCGTCGCGCTGCCGTTCCTCGGCGCCGGTGAGCGGGTCGACGTGCTCGGCCTGCGCCTGTCGTCCGACGGGCTCTTCGGGGCGTGGAACATCGTCGCCAAGGGCACGCTGGGCGTACTCGCGTCGCTGTTGCTCGCCTCGACCACGACGACCCGGGACCTGATCGTGGGCCTGGACCGGCTGCGCTGCCCGCAGATCCTCACCCAGATCGCCACGTTCATGCTGCGCTACCTGGACGTGCTGGTCGGCGAGGCCCGCCGGATGCGGGTGGCGCGGGTGTCCCGCGGCGACGACCCGCGATTCCTGTGGCAGCTGCGTGGCTTCGCGGCCGGCGTCGGCGCGCTCTTCCTGCGCGCGTTCGAGCGCGGCGAACGGGTCTACCTGGCGATGCTGTCGCGCGGCTACACCGGGCGGATGCCGGCGGTGTGGCAGGGGCCGGGCGTGGCGACGGCCGGGCAGTGGCTGCTCGCGTCCACCGTGCCGGTCCTGGCGGCCACCGTCGCCGCCACGGCCGTCGTGCTGACATGATCGGAGCCGTGCGGACCGCACTCTCCCTGGACGTCCGTGGCGTCCGGTACGCGTACCCGGACGGGCACGTCGCCCTGCACGGAGTTGACCTGACCGTGCCACGCGGGGACCGGGTGGCACTCCTCGGCCCCAACGGCGCGGGAAAGACCACGCTGGTGCTGCACCTCAACGGCATCCTCACCCCGGCCGAGGGGAGCGTGAGCGTCGGTGGGCTGACCGTCAGCCAGGACCGCGCCATCCTCGCCGAGGTACGCCGCCGGGTGGGCATCGTCTTCCAGGACCCGGACGACCAGCTCTTTCTGCCCACCGTCGCCGAGGACGTGGCGTTCGGGCCGGCCAACCTGGGGCTGCGCGGGGCGGAGCTGTCCGCAAGGGTGGACGAGGCCCTCGCCGCGGTCGGGATGGGCGAGCACCGGGACCGCGCCCCCCACCATCTCTCCTTCGGACAGCGGCGCCGGGTCGCGGTCGCCACCGTCCTGGCCATGCACCCGGAGATCCTGGTCCTCGACGAGCCGTCGTCCAACCTGGACCCGGCGGCCCGCCGCGAACTGGCCGGGATCCTGCGCGCCCTGCCGGTGACGCTGCTGATGGTCACCCACGATCTGCCGTACGCCCTGGAGCTCTGCGACCGCTCGGTCATCCTGGACGCCGGCCGGATCGTCGCCGACGGCGCCACCCCGGACATCCTTGCCGACACCAACCTCCTCTCCCACCACCGCCTTGAACTCCCCCAAGGCTTCACCCCCACCCCCCACTGACCCGCCCCCGTCCCCCGCCCCGCCCGCAGTCGACGCGGCGATCTTGCACTTTCCGCCCCGACAAAAGCCGCTCATCGCCCATCCCGAGGGCCCAAAGTGCAAGATCGCGGGGCAGGGTGGGGTGGGGCGCGGGAGCGGGCAGGGCGCGGGGGTGGGTTAAGGGCGGGTTGGGGTTGGGGTTGGGGTGGGGTGGCGGGAGGTGGCGTGGAGGCGGAGGGCGCCGGCTGCGGTGGCGCCGGCGCCGGCGACGAGGATCAGGGCGATCAGGATCCGGGCCGTCGTCGCCGGCCAGGGCACGGGGGCTACGGCGCGGGCGAAGACGGCGGCGTTGGCCACCCCGGCGAAGAGCGCCAGGCAGGCCCCGGCCAACGCCAGCGCGAAGTCGGCGGCCGGGCGGCGGGCCAGCGCGAAGATTCCGGCGGCGATGGCGCCGAGCCCGGTCAGCAGCGCCCAGACCTGCCCGCCCAGCAGGCCGGTCAGCACCCCGCCGACGCCCCGCGCGCCGGCGTCCAACTCCCGGCCCACGGTGAACACCACCGCAGCCAGCCCGCCGACCACCAGCAGTCCGCCGAGCCCGGCCAGCGCCCGCCTGCCCGGCCCGGAACCGGCGGGCAACAGCCCGAGCGCCCCCACGGCGAGCAGCCCGACGGTGGCGGCCACCCACCAGACGTACGCGTCGGGCGGCGGCACCCAGTCGAGGGTGCCGCGGATCTCCCCCGCCTCGGTGCCGGCGCGCAGTGGCACCGTCCAGTTCCGCACCCGGTGCTCCCGGTCGGGCGCGGCGCGCACCTGCGGCGGTGGCGCCGACTCCCGCCAGAGCGCCCGCTGGTCGTGCCAGCGCACGGTGGCGGAGTCGTCGACCCGCCGCCAGTTCGGTGGGGCGGCCGGGTCCGCCTCGGCCGGCAGCCTGGTGTCCCCGGCGATGGTCCGGTTCAGGTACGTCGCGGGGGAGCGGGTGTTCTCGTACACGCCGTCGGGGCCGACCCGCAGGTAGGGCTCGCCGGAGTAGCCGAGCACCTCGACGGCGCGGTCACCGGTGTTGGTCAGCTCCAGTCGCGCGCCCGCCTCGACGACCCGTACGCGAACGGCGGGCAGGGCCGGGTCGACCGCGCTCACCTCGGTGCGGTAGTCGGTGCCGTCGGGGGCGTCGGCGCCGTGCGCGGCGGCTGGCCCGGCGAACGCGACGGTCGTGGTCAGCGCGCCGACGAGCACCAGCCCGGCGCGGGTCAACAGGTCGCGGATCACCTGCCGGCCGCCTCCACCGCCGCCTTGATCCCCTCGGGGCTGCGGTCGGCGACCTCCTTGCCGTCGACCAGGATCGTCGGGGTGCCGGTGATGTTGGCCTTGCTGGCTTCCTCGGTCACGTGCTCGGTCCACGGCTTGAAGGTGCCCTCCCGAAGGCAGGAGGCGAAGCCGTCCCGGTCGAGGCCGGCACCCGCCGCGATGTCGGTCAGCTCGGCGTCGCTGAGCCCGGCGCCCCCCTCCGGTGGCTGCCGATCGAACAGCGCCGTGGCGTACTCCCGGTACCGGCCGCCCTCCGCCGCGCAGCCGGAGGCGGCCGACGAGCGGGTCGAGTACTGGGTGCTGGAGAAGCGGTTCAGGTACGCCACCGGGTGGTAGACGACCCGGACCTTGCCCTCGCTGACGAGCTGGTCGATGGTCGGGCCGCTGGTCTGCTTGAACTGCTTGCAGGCCGGGCAGAGGAAGTCCTCGTAGACGTCCAGGGTCACCGGTCCCGAGCCGACGACGACCCCGGTGCCGGCCTCGTTCGAGCCGGTCGGCGGGGTGAAGTCGTCGGAACGCTGGCTGGAGTAGACGCTCCACCCGATGAGGCCGGCGATCACCAGGACGGCGACGGCGGCCACGGACAGCCAGAGCGTCCGCTTGCGCCGCCGTTCCCGGGCCAACTGTTCGCGTACCACCCGGGCGGCGTCCTTCCGCCCCTTGCGACTACTCATCCTCGTCCTCCACGGATGTGTTCCCCGTCAGCCAGCCGTCCACCGAGACGGGGGTGCGGGGCCAGATCAGCAGGAATCCGGCCAGTGCCAGGAATCCCAGGTCCCGGAGGATCTCCGGGAGGTAGCTCGGGGTCTGGCCCTCGGCGAGTTGCCCGCCGGTGCCGAAACAGCCGCAGTCGATGGCCAGGCCCCGCGTCCAGGCGGAGACGATGCCGACGACGAAGACCACCAGCAGTGCCGCGGAGACCCCGGCGGCCAGTCGGGTGGCCAGCCCGAGCAGCAGGAGCAGGCCCAGCGCCAGCTCGACGAAGGGCAGCGCCGCGCCGATCACCGTGGCGAGGTCGTACGGCATGACCTGGTAGGCGTTGACGGCGCGGCCGGAGGCGGCCAGGTCACCGACCTTGCTGCCGCCGGCGACCAGCCACACGGCGGCCAGGCCCAGCCGGGCGGCGACGCCGAGCCAGGGGCGGACGACGGGCCAGCGGGCGGCCGGGGTGTGCGGTGCGGTCACGATCATTGGTCGCCCCGTTCCCGGCGGAAGTTCCCGGTCATCCGGCGAGGGCGTCGCCGACCGCCTCGACGAGGTCGTTGCGGGCCCGGGCCACCCGGGAGCGGATGGTGCCCACCGGCACCCCTTCCACGGCGGCGGCCTCGGCGTACGACAGGCCGAGCAGTTGGGTGAGCACGAACGCCGCGCGCCGCTCGGCGGGCAGCCGGCGGACCAGGTCGGCGGCCCCGAACTGGCCGACGGGGTCCGGGTGCGGCTGGTCGGTCCAGGCGTTGGCGGCGAGCCGCTCGCCGAGCCGGCGGCGACGGACGACGGTGCGTAGGTGGTCGGCGCAGGCCCGGCGGGCGATGCCCAGCAGCCAGGTGCGGGCGGTGGATCGTCCCTCGAACGCCGGCAGCGCCCGGAACGCCCGCAGGTAGGTCTCCTGGGTCAGGTCGTCGGCGCTGTCCGGATCGACCAGCGCGGCGGTGAAGCGCCACACCTCGGCCTGCGTCAGCCGGACGAACGCGGCCTGGGCGACGGGGTCCCCGTCGCGGGCGGCCAGCGCCCACTCGGTCGCCGACTCCCGCGCGGCGACGACCGCGTCAGCGGCCGGACCGGCGGCGGGGGTCTCGCGTGGGGCGGGGATCACGACAGTTCAGGTTACGCGGCACGGCTGGGCGGGGGAGGGTCCTTCGGCCCTTCCATGGCCTGCGCCACCCCGGGAACTATTCCCGCGCGCCGGACGACTACCCCCACATGACATGCGACGACGTACGCGCGGCGTTGTCGGCTCGGCTGGATGGCGAGGATCCGCTGGCGGCGCCGGCGGTGCTGGACGCACACGCGGAGAGCTGCCCCGGCTGCCGTGCCTGGCTGGCCCGGGCCGAGCAGGTTACCCGGCTGGTCCGGGTGCAGTCGGTGGCGGTGCCCGACCTGACAGCCTCGGTGCTGGCGGCGGTCGCCGCCGATCCGCGGGCGGCCGGGCGTACGCGGGCGACGGCCCGGGCGGCCCGCCGCCAGGTGTTGCGGGTGGCGGTCGCGGTGGCCGCGGTCGCCCAGTTGGCGATCGCCCTGCCGGTGCTGCTCGCCGGGCTGGGTGTGACCGTCGACCCGCACACCAGCCGCGAGATGGCCTCCTTCGACGTGGCGCTGGCCGTCGGCTTCGCGCTGGCCGCGTGGCGGCCCGAGCGGGCCCGGGCGTTCGTGCCGGTGGCGCTGGTGCTGGCGGTCTGCCTGGCCGGGACGAGTGCGGTGGACATCGCCAACTCGACGACCGCCCTGGTGCACGAGGTCGGCCACCTGGCCGCCGTGGTGCAGGCGGGGCTGCTGTGGGCGCTGGGACGGGTCAGCGACGAGCCGGGCCGCCGGCCGTCGACCGCACTCCAGGCCCGCCATGGCTGACGTCGCACCGAAGGGGCCGGGCGGGTGGGTTCCGGCGAGGGTGGGCATGGCCGGAGTCGCGCGGGGCGGGTCGCATCCGAGAGCATTGCCGGCATGAGTGTCGCCAACCGCCGCCGGATCGCCCGGCTGATCGCCACCGCCGGCCTGCTGGTCACCGTCGTCGCCCTGCTGGTCGCCCCGGCCGGTCCCGCCAGTGCCCATGCGGTGCTGGCGAGCAGCAGCCCGATCGCCTCGGCGGTGGTGTCGAACGGGCCGTCGGAGGTCGTGCTGACGTTCAGCGAGTCCGTGCGCAAGGTGCCGGGCAAGATCCGGGTGATCGCGCCGGACGGCTCCCGGGCGGACCGGGGCGAGCCGAGCTTCGAGGACACCGTGGTCACCGTCCCGGTCGACCCGGCCGGCGCGCGCGGCACGTACCTGGTCAGCTACCGGGTGATCTCCGCCGACAGCCACCCCGTCTCGGGCGCGTTCACCTACTCCGTCGGCGCCCCCTCGACGCCCCCGGTGGACAGCGGGAACGACAGCCGGGCCGACCCGGTCGTCAGCAACGCGATCAAGGTCGCCAAGTACGCCGGCTACGTCGGCCTGCTGCTGCTCGTCGGCTCGGCGCTGGTGCTCGCCGTGCTCTGGCCCCGGCGGCTGCCCCGGCCCGGCCCGGCCCGGCTGGCCTGGGCGGGGCTCGGCCTGCTGGCAGCCTCCACGGTGACGACCCTCCTGCTCCAGGTGCCCTACACCGCCGGCGGTGGCGTGTTCGACGTGACCGGCCAGGGTCTGAGCGACGTGCTGGGCAGCTCCTTCGGCGCCGCGCACCTGGTCCGGCTGGGCCTGTTGGCCGCGGCGGCGTTCCTGCTCCGGCCCCTGATGGCGGGGCCGGTCGAGCGGAGCGACCTGGTCATCCTGGGCGTGCTCGGTGCGGCGGCGCTGGTGACCTGGCCGCTGGCCGGGCACCCGGCGGCCTCGCCCGCCCCGGCGGTCTCCGTCGTCGTCGACGCCGTCCACCTGGGCAGCATGGCGGTATGGCTGGGCGGGCTGGTGATGCTCGCCGTCTTCCTGCTGCCCCGGGCAGACGAGCGGGAGTTGGACGCGATCCTGCCGATCTGGTCACGCTGGGCGGCGCTGGCCGTCTCGGCGCTGCTGCTCGCCGGCACCGTCCAGGCGCTCATTGAGGTGGCCACCCCGGGCGCGCTGGTCGACACCACCTACGGGCGGCTGGTGCTGGGCAAGATCGGGCTCTTCGTGCTGGTGATCGCGGTGGCCGCGTACTCCCGGCAGTTGGTGCGCCGGCGCACCGCGGCCGGCCGGCCGACGTCGATGCGGCGGGCGGTCTGGGCGGAGTTGGCGATCACGGCGGTGGTGCTGGGCCTCTCCGCCGTGCTGGTGCAGACCACCCCGGCCCGCACCGCGGGCGCCGACGTGGCCGGTGCGCCGGACCGCTACTTCTCCACGACGCTGTCCAGCCCGAACTACTCGCTGCAGATCGAGCTGGACCCGGCCGAGCGGGGCAACAACACCGTGCACTTCTACGCGTACACGAAGGACAACCGGCCCCAGCCGGTGGTGGAGTGGCGGGCCACGGCCGCCCTGCCGGCGGCGGGGATCGAAGCGATCCAGGTTCCGCTGCTGCCGCTGACCGACAACCACGCCACCGGCGAGATCAACTTCCCGGCGGCGGGGGAGTGGCAGTTGCGCATCACCGTCCGTACGTCGGACATCGACCAGGCCACGGTGACCGCCACCGTGCCGATCAGATAACAGGAAGGCTCGCAGCATGATCCGTCACCGGCGTACCGCAAGCGTCGCCGCAGCCCTGGCGCTCGGCGCCGTCGCCACCGCCGTCCTCGGCTTCGCGGCGCCCGCCTCGGCCCACGTCTCGGTCAACCCGCAGGAGGCGACCCAGGGCGGATACGGCCGGTTCGCGTTCCGGGTGCCCAACGAGAGCGACACGGCCTCCACCACGAAGGTGGAGGTGGTGCTGCCGGAGAACGCGCCCGTCGGCTCCGTGTCGACCATGCCGGTGCCCGGCTGGACGGTGGCGGTGGAGAAGCGCAAGGTCGACCCGCCGGTCGAGGTGCACGGCAGCCAGCTCACCGAGGTCGTCTCCAAGCTGACCTGGACGGCCGCCGGGGACGCGGGGGTCAAGCCCGGCCAGTTCCAGGAGTTCCCGATCTCGCTGGGGCCGCTGCCGCAGGTGGAGACGATGGTCTTCAAGACCTTGCAGACCTACTCCGACGGCAACGTGCAGCGGTGGATCGAGGAGCCGACCCCCGGCGGCGAGGAGCCGGAGAGCCCTGCCCCGGTGCTCACCCTCACGGCGGCCTCGCCGTCGGCCGCACCCACCGGCGCCGCCACGCCGCAGGCCGCCGACGCCGACGATGACGACGCCGACAGTGCCGGGGTGGCCACCGGGCTCGCCGTCGCCGGCCTGGTCGCCGGCGTGGGCGGCCTGCTGCTCGGCGGGCTCGCGTTCTCGCGTACGCGGCGGACGCCGACGTCGTAGGCGTCACCCGTACCGCTCGCCGGCCCGTCGGACGATCCGACGGGCCGGCTGCTTTCCGGCCCGTACCGTGGATATCCGCTGATCGGTCGCTCCGCGTCGGTAAGGTCGGCCGGGTATCCGGCTACGGAGGGGGACGATGCGAATGCGGTTCGTGCGGGTGCTCGCCGCAATGCTGCTGTTGACGGTCGGGATCACGGCGCTGCTCGCCGGCGGGGCGCTCGCGCTGCTCGCCCGGCAGGCCGACCCGGGCGGTGCCTTCAGTGCCCGGTTCGAGACCGTGCGGGCCTCGGGTCACGCGGTGGTCGTCCGGGACGTCGACGAACTGTTGCGGGCCGAAGCGCCGTTCGCCCGCGCCGGGCAGGCCAGGCTTCGGCTGGAGGCCCGGACGCCCGACGGCCCGGCCTTCGTCGGGCTGGCTCCCGCCGACGAGGTGCGGCGCTGGCTCGACCCGGTCCCGCACGCCGAGGTCCGCCGGGTGGTGCTGGCCCGGGGCCCGCTGCCGGTCCGGCTGGAGCCCGCCGGTCCCGCGCCGTCCGCCGGTCCCGCGCCGTCCGTCGGTCCGGCGCCGTCCGCCGGGCCGATCGGCCAGCCCTTCTGGGTACGCGAGGGGATCGGCGCCCTGGAGTGGTCCCCGGAGGAGTTGGCCGACCGGCGGCTGAGCCTGGTGGTGATGCGTCCCGACGGGCGGGCCGACCTGAGCCTGGAGCTGCGCGCGGGGCTGCGCACCGGCTGGACCGGCCCGGTGGCGGCCGGGCTGCTGGCCGGCGGGGTGCTGGCGGTGGCGCTGGCCCTGCTCCTGCTGCGTCCGGTGCGCCCCCGTGAGGTGGTCTTCGTGGTCGAGCCGGACCAGGTGCCGGTGCTCGCCGGCCGCCTCGGGGTGACCTCGCTCAGCGGCCTCGGCGCGCAGCCGACCCGGGACAGCGACCGCTCCCGCGTCGCCGGGCGGCAGCTCGCCTCGGTCGGGGCCGCTGCCACGGGAGCCCGGCCGGCGATCGGGCCGGTGCCCGCCCGCCGCCCCGAGACGCTCGCCGACCTCGACGGAGGCGAACCGGCGTCGCCGCCACCCGAGGTGAACCTCACCCTGGCCTGGCCGCCCGTCGCCCCCGAGGAAGCGGCCGACCCGGTCGCCCCGCGAGGACGCCTCCGTCCCGCCGCTCCCGACGCCGGTGAAGAAGAGTCGCCGGACGCCCCGCGCTGACCCGCACCCGCCCAGGCTCGGTCAGGGAGTGCGGGTGGCCGTCCGGGGTCACGGAACGGCGCCCGGTCCCGGGGCGGGGTCGGACGCCGAACGGCCCTCCGCGCTGCCGACGCGGAGGGCCGCCCTCACCGGGGGATCGGTGCTACCCGAGAGACGTCTGAGGTGGTTGCGACCAGATTAGCGGTGAAGGGGCAACTCGGGAAGAGTGTCCTTTTGGCGCGACTTTCCGCCTCCTGGCCGCATCGGCAGGGTCACCAGCAGCAGCAGGCTCAGCAGCACGTACGTGTTGCGCACCAGGAACTCGACCGGCGAGTCCGTACGCACCGGGGCTATCCCCCAGTCGTGGAAGGTGACCACCCCGTACACGATCAGGGCGGACGTGCCGACGGCGAGCCCCACCAGCCACCTGCGCCGACGGGCACCCCTGCCGGTCGCGGGGTCGGCGCTCAACGCCGCGTCCGCCAGCACCACCACCGCCGGGATGAACCAGTAGATGTGGTGGGTCCAGGTGATGGGGCTGACCAGCGAGCCGACCAGCCCGGTGAGGGCGAGGCCGGTGAGCGCGTCCCCCGCCCGGGCGGCCCGCGCGGCGCGCCACAGCCCGTACCCGGCGACGACCGTGACCAGCAGCAGCCAGCCCAACTGGCCCGGCTTCTCCGGCGCGGTGATGCGGCTGAGTAGGCCGAACAACGACTGGTTGCCGGTGTAGTCGGTGCGGCCGACCCGGTCGGTCGCCCACAGCTCGTGGGTCCAGAACCGCCACGAGTCGCGCGGCGCGACCGCCGCGGCGAGCAGGGTCGCGGCGGCGGCCGTCACGCTCGCCACCGCCGCCGCCCGCCACCGGCGGGTCACCAGCAGGTAGACGATGAAGATGCCCGGAAAGAGCTTGAGCGCCGTCGCCAGCCCGACGCCCACGCCGGCCCACCGGCTCTTCCCCGGTACGGCGAAGAGCAGGTCCGCCAGGATCAGCACGACCAGCAGCATGTTGATCTGACCGAAGGTGATCGTCTCGCGGGTGCTCTCGACGGCCAGCACCAGCAGGACCGCCACGGCGAGGGTGAACACACGGGGCAGGCCGTGCCGGGCGATCACGGGCGCGAGCAGCCAGCGGGTGGTCACCACCACCGCCAGTCCGGTCAGGACCGTGAAGATCGTCACCGTGGCGCCCAGCGGCAGCAGCGCGAACGGACGCAGCAGCAGCGCGCTGAACGGCGGGTAGGTGAAGTAGAGCTCGCCCTGCACCCGGTCGGGCTGCACGTAGTCGTAGAGCGGGTTGCCGGCCGCCCACCAGTCCATCGCCCGCATGTAGATCTTCAGGTCGAAGAAGTCGTGCACCGTGCCGGGCAGGTAGAGCGCCGGCAGGACGGCGGCCAGCGCCAGTACGGCGACGAGCCGACGGACCGTACGGCCACCGTTGTCGTCGTCGGTGACGGCGGGCGGTGCGGCGGGTTCGGCTGGCACGGGGGAAACCCTAGCGGTCACCTCGCGCCTCGGTGCGCGGGCGCGCGGCCGGACGCGCTGCGCGTAGGCTGTCCCGGTGGCTGATCTTCTCGTCTGGATCGACTGTGAGATGACCGGGTTGGACCTCGGCAGGGACAAGCTGATCGAGGTCGCCGCGCTCGTCACCGACCCGGACCTCAACGTGCTCGGGGACGGCGTCGACGTGGTGATCCACGCCGACGATGCGGCGCTGGAGGCGATGCCGGAGATCGTGGCGACGATGCACGCCAAGTCGGGGCTGACCGAGGAGGTCCGGCGCTCGACGGTGACCCTCGCCGAGGCCGAGCAGATGGTCCTGGACTACGTGGCGAGGCACGTGAAGGATCCGCGCACCGCCCCGCTCTGCGGCAACTCGATCGCCACCGACCGGGGCTTCATCACCCGCGACATGCCCCGCCTCGACGCGCACCTGCACTACCGGATGATCGACGTGTCGTCGATCAAGGAGCTGTGCCGCCGCTGGTACCCGCGGGTGTACTTCGGCCAGCCCCAGAAGGGGCTCGCCCACCGGGCCCTGGCCGACATCCGGGAGAGCATCCGGGAGTTGGAGTATTACCGGCGGACCGTCTTCGTGCCCCTGCCCGGGCCGGACGTGGAGACCGCCAAGGCGATCGCCGCCGGGCTGTAGAGCCGGCCGGCGGAACCCGCTGGACGCGGCGGGCGGGGATGAGGCTATTATTGGTCCGCACCCCGCCCGGGGCGATCAACCGGGCGTGGAAGGCATGGTGGCTGTAGCTCAGTTGGCAGAGCACCGGGTTGTGGTCCCGGTTGTCGTGGGTTCAATTCCCATCAGTCACCCGTTGACCGAAGGCCCCCTCCGCGCGGAGGGGGCCTTCGGCGTTGCGGGCTCAGCTGGTCGGGGTGACCGTGGGCTCGCCGCTCTCCTGCGGGGCGGCCCCGGTCGACGGCTCGTACGGCAGGGCGCTGCCCTTGACGTACTGCTCCCAGCTCATGTTCCAGTCCGTCCAGCCGTTGCCGTTCTGGAGCTTCCGCTCGGTGCCCTTGACCGTGATGGGGTCGCCGACGCGGGTGTTGGCGAACAGCCAGGCGCCGTTGGCCATCGAGACGTTCACGCAGCCGTGCGAGACGTTCACCCGACCCTGCTGCCCCTCCGACCAGGGCGCGGCGTGGATGAACTCGCCGCCCCAGGTCAGCCGCTGGGCATAGTCGATCTTCGTGCGGTAGCCCTCCTCGGGCCCCAGCTCCTCGAAGGTGTCGAAGACCGTCTTGCGCAGCTTCTCGGTGACCACCATGGTGCCGCTGGAGGACGGGGTGCTCTTCTTGCCGAGGCTGACCGGGATGGTCTTGATCACAGAGCCGTCCTTCGTGACGGTCATCCGCTTGGTCTTGTTGTCCACCGTCATGACCAGCGCCGGGCCGACCTTGATGCCGACCGTGAGGTCCGCCCGGCCGTACCAGCCGTCGCCCAGCGGCAGGCCGCCCGCCTGGACCCGGTAGGAGACCGTGCTGTTCGCCTGCCAGAACTCCTTCGGGCGGAAGCGGATCTCGGTCGGGCTGACCCAGTGCCAGACGCCCTCCTGCGCCGGTGTGGAGGTCACCGTCATCCGGCTCTGCACGTCGTCGCGGAAGTCCTCAGGAATGGCCCGGCTGAACTTGACGATCAGCGGCATGCCCACGCCGACGACCTGGTCGTCCCCCAGGAAGCTGCTGACCCGGACCTGCTTGCCGGGCTTCGCCATGGTGGTGAAGGTGCTGGTCGCCGTGGCCGGCCGGTCGTCGTCGCCGGTCGCGGTCACCGTCGCCGTGTACGTCTCGCCGTACTTCAGCGCGCCGGCGGGCAGCCAGCTCTTCCCGTCGGCGGCCAACTCGCCCTCGACGGCCGCACCGGCGGAGTCCTTCAGCTCGACGGCGGTCTGCCGGGCCTCGGTGGCGGTGAAGGTGATGCCGGTCGACGCGGGCACGTCCTTCGCGTCGGCCTTGGGCTCGACGATGGTGGCCGCCGCCTTCGGCGCGGCGGGCTGGTCATCGCCGTTCTGCCAGCCCGAGGGCTTGCCCCCGCCGCCGTCGGTGCAGGCGGAGGCGAGCGCGAGCGTCACGGCGAGCGCCGCCGCCGCGAACCCGCGGCGTCGCCCACCCCGCCGGTCGCCTCCGCGCCGGATCAGCTGGTCCTGGACAGCTCGCATGTTTTCCTCACAGTCGTGGTCCCCGGTTGCCCATCGTCTCTCACTGACGCACCGGGGCAGGTACCCGTTCCGCGGGGTGAACCGAAACACGCCAGGCGAGATGTCCGGATGTTGATAAAATCCGGGCTTCCCGTACCCACGAAGACGGCGACCGCCCCGCGGGCCGGTCGCCGTCTTCGGATCCTCCCTGGGGCGTGCCTCAGAAGGCCGACCCCTCGCCTGCCTCGGGCACCGGCAGAGCGCTGCCCTTGACGAACTCGGACCAGCTCAGGCTCCACGCCGTCCAGCCGTTGCCCGGCGCCAGCTTGCGCTCGGTGCCCTCGACGGTGATCGGGTCGCCCACCTTGGTCTTCCCGAACAACCACCGGGCGTTCGCCATGGAGATGTTGACGCAACCGTGCGAGACGTTCACCCGGCCCTGCTGCCCCTCCGACCAGGGCGCGGCGTGGATGTACTCGCCGCCCCAGGTGATCCGCTGGGCAAACTCGATGTCGGTGACGTAGCGGTTGGCCGGGTCCGGGTCGTCGCGGGTGTCGAAGACCGTGGCCTCCTTCTTCTCCATCACTACCATCGTGCCGCTGGAGGACGGGGTCTTCTTCTTGCCCAGGCTCACCGGCAGGGTGCGGATCACCTGACCGTCCTCGTACACCGTCATCTTCTTCGTGGCGTTGTCCACCTTCATCTCGAAAGCCCGGCCGATCTTGCCGGTCGCCGCGCGGTCGACGTTGCCGTACCGGCCGTTGCTCAGCGGGATGCCGGCAAGCGCGATCCGGACGGTGAGCGTGGTGCCGGGCTTCCAGTACTCCGGCGCGCGGTAGTAGGCCTGGGTGCCGTTCTCCACCCAGTGCCAGGCGCCCGGCTGCGGCGGATCGGTCTGCACGAACATGCGCTTCTGCACCGCGGCCCGGTCCTTCTTCGGGATCCCCGGGTGGAACTCGGCGACCACCGGCATCGCCACGCCGTAGGTCTTGTCGTCGAAGAGATAGAGGCCGGAGCTGATCACCGACTTGGGCTTCGCCATCGTCGTGAAGGTGCTCGTACCTTGACTCGTCGCCCCGTCGGCCCCGGTGGCGGTGACCGTGGCCGTGTAGCGGGTCCCGTACTTCAGCGGCTTCGACGGCACCCAGGACGAGCCGTCGGCCCGCAGGCGCCCCTCGACCTGACTGCCGTCGGCGGCGGCCAGCGTGACGCTGGACACCTTCCCGCCGGGCAGGTCGGCGCTGATCTCGGAGCTGACCGGCCTGTTCTTCCCCCCGTCGGCCGGGCTCACCGTCAGCGGCGGCCCACTCGGCGCGGCCGGAGTGCCGGGCTCGCCCGCCGCACCGGATGCGCCGGACGTGGCCGGCGTAGTGCCGCCGACGAACTCCGCATTCTTCTTCTGCTCCGCGCCGCAGCCCGTCAGTGCCAGCGACGCCACCAGGCCGAGGGCGCCCACCATCGCCCCGGCCCGCGTGAACATGCCCATCCCCACCTCTGTTCTCGCGTACCTGGCGCACATCGTGCCGCATCGTCGCCTCCTGTCCGCCCCCTCTCGCCGTCCGCTTGGCGATTTTGTCCTGGATGCCCGTTAAGCTCGGCCGAAGGGGGGAGCCGGGGATCGGATTGGAACCCCGCTCGGAGGGGTGCTAATGTTCTCTCCGTTGCCAACGAGCGCCGCTAGCTCAACTGGCAGAGCAGCGGACTCTTAATCCGCGGGTTCGGGGTTCGAGTCCCTGGCGGCGCACCAGCAATAACGGCTCTGGCCTGGTGGTTTCCACCCGGCCGGAGCCTTTTTCGTGTCCGTGGCGATGGCTGGGTGCTCGCCGGGTGCTCGGGAGCGGTTGGACGGTTCCGGTAGGCCATGGACGCGGTGCCGTGATCGTGGACACAAGCCACCCAAAACCGTGGGCGGCGCGCGGCCGGCAGCCGGGGTGCCGGCCGAGACGTCGTTACGTTCGCCGGGGTTCCCCGTGGCGGATCTTGGCTCTGGCCCCTTCCCCGGGCGGGGCGCGCCCTGTGGATCATGCGGGAAGATCCATGCCGTGGATGTCCCCGAGCTTCTTCGTCGAGCTGCCTGTCACGTGCCCGTGGCCGTAACGGGTGAGGCCGGCATCACAGTGGCCGATGCGAACGAGTACCTCGACCACGATGAGTGGGAAATCGCGCTGGACATCCTCGTCGAACTCGGCGACGCATACCGCACCGAGACCGCCTTCTGGGAACTCCTCGCCGAGGCCGCCAGGATGATGTAGCTGTCCCGGACCGAGCGGTGGTGCCACTGGCGTCGGGCTGAAGTCGTTCACGGGGTGGTTCGCGCGGACCTTCAGCTCGTCGATCCGGTCGTCGCCGGCGGCAGGCGAACTCCCATTCCGGGCGACGGGCGTCTCCGTCCGCTGTGGGACATGGGCGCTGTGACGGCGGCGGGCGACCCGGACCTGTACGTCGCGCGGATATGGGTTGAGTCGCTGCCAGATCTTCAGCCCGGCGGAAGAGCCCTGGTCCGCCTGGCTCCGTTGAACCCGCAGCGGTGGCAACGTCTCGTGCCCGGCGACGTCATCACGATGCATGAACAGCGGCCAGTGGCCGGGACCGCGACCATCGTCGAGTCAGCGTTCTCCGTTGACAAGGATCATCATCTGTGACGGAGGGTGACGGCGGGCGGGTTCAGGCATGCCTCGGCGTTGACTTGATCGCGGGCGTTTGGCGCCGCTTCTGGGGCTGCCGGCTCTGACGCCGGCGTGGCTTAGAGATCAACAACAGGTTGCCCACTATGTGTCTTATAGACGTTATTATGCTCGGCTCTTCGGTGGATTCGCTGAACAGTGATCTCCAAAATCTGTCCCTAAACCGCGATTAGAAGGGTGAGGGAGCTCCGCGGGAGCGCCAGCGCTTCGTTCGGCGGTCCATACGGCATCCGACGCCGCTGCAGATGATCCTGGTGGCCGTTCGCGGCGAAGGACCTCCCATCACGTTGCGTGATGACCGATTCGAAATGGCTATGAGCCGTTGATGTTCGGCGGGATCATCGGGACATGAACGACCGTACGGCCGTGCGGCGGTTGTCGCTGCGGCGGTGGCGGATCCTGTCGTTCCTGGCGCAGCACGGTTCGGCGTCGACACTGGATGTGGCGCTGGTCTGTGACGTGTCGCGGCTGACGGCTCACCGGGACCTGGCCTGGTTGCACGACGAGGGGCTGGTGCGCCGCGATCGCTCGGCGGAGGACCGCACCCACACCTGGTGGTACGCGGCCACGGCGCAGGGAGCCGAACTTCTCAGGCGTGAGCTGGCGGCATCCGGGCGGTCGGTGCCTCTGCAACTGGGCCGACGGCATCCGAGCCCGGCGGATGCCCTGCTGTTCCTGCCGTTGGTCGAGGTGTCGCGGCGGAATGCCGGGACCTGCGAGCTATTCCAGTGGTTAGCGACGATGGAAACCTCGGCGCGGCTGCGCCAGCATGACCTGGCCCACCTGCGTGCCGACGGCTACGGCGTCTGGTTCGAGGACGGGCGCTGCCTGCGGTTCCTGGTGCACGTTGACCGAGGCCCGGTAGGCGACGCCATCGCCGAGCAGGAGAAGCGGACGTCGGGACTGAGTGGGCTGCTGACCGGCTACCGGCGTAGCCACCGAGCGGTGCCGGTCGGGACGGTGTTGATCACCGCTCAGGACACCGAACGGGAAGAGCAACTGCTGACCGACCTGGTCCGCGATCCGCTACGACCGCAGATTGCGGTGACCACCAGGGAGATGCTGTATCGGCACTGGCCCAATGATCAGGTGTGGAGGCTGCCCGGGGACGGCATGGCCCGGCGGCTGACCGACCTCGGAGCCTGATTCGTCTCATGCCTCCGATGCTGCGTTGCACGTTGGAGTCAGCTGCGATCAGTCCTGCCGGCCGGCACCTCGCCGGCCAGCCGTGTCGCCGCTTCGAACGCCGTCGCCCACGGGAATGCCTTCTGGCGGCTGTTGCCGCCGCCGGGCGGGTGCGGCTCCCATCCGTCGTCGGTCCCGAGAAGGACCCGGACGCGCTCCCTACGGAGGTTCGCCACGGCACGTTGGAAGGGTGCGCGGGCGGCCAGGGCGGCGTTGACGAACGGGACGACCACGGTCGGCACCTGCCGGCCGACCAACTCGGCGACTGCGGTCAACGCGTAGTTGTCGGCGATGCCGAGGGCGATCTTGTTGACTGAGTTGTAGGTGGCGGGGGCGATGATGAGCGCATCCGCTGCGGGGAGCGAGCGGTGGGTCCGATCGGACGACCGGTAGGTGGACCGGACCGGGTACCCGGTCAGCCGCTCGATCGCTTCCGCGTCGATGAAGTCGAGGGCGCTGGGGGTGGCGGTGACCGCCGTTGTCCACGCCTGTTGCGTCGCGGTGGTGATCAGTTGAGTCACGTCTGCGGCGGGCCCGGCAGCGCAGACGACGATTTGTAGGTGGCGGCGAGTCATACGTGGATCCCGGCTTGCTGGGCGAAGTCGATGACGGCGGTACGGACGTGCCCGTGGGTGAGGACTGCCAGGTCGCTGGCGATGCCCTGCACCGCTGGCCGGCACCGGATCTCCTGTGGGGCCACCTCATACGCGCTGCGTAGCGCGTTCAGGCCGTGCTCGTAGCGATCCCACTGCGTGTAGGCGCGTGCCACGTCGACGAACAGGGAGGCCTTGCGTTCGGCGAGGTCGATCCTGTCCAGCGGCACCTTGCGGGCGAGAGCAATCGCGGTGCCGGCGTCGCCCAGGGCCAGCGCGATGTTGACGCGGTGCAGCAGGACGTTTGTGGCACCGAACCCGGTCCACCGGTCGTTGCCGTCATAGCCGAGTCGTCCTGCGGCGTGGGAGGCCTCGTCGAGCATGACTTGTGCGCTGTCTCGGTTGTCGTCACGGGCTGCGGCGATAGCACCGCGCAGCAGCAGCGCGCCGTAGACGGCGACTGCGTCGGTCGAGGCGAGCCGGGTGCCACGTTGAAGGGTCTCGGCCGCGTGTTCGGCAAGCTGCCGTGCCTGATTGTTGTGGCCGTTGCTCATAAGGGCGTGGGTCATGATCCGCGCGCTGGCGGCCATCGCCACCGGGTCTTGACTGATCAAGGCGGCGCGGGTGCTGCGTTCAGCGGCAACCAGAGCCATGCCCTTGTCACCGACCTTGAGCAGCACGCTGCCGACGACGTGGTACATGTCGCTGGAGGCGGTCACCGCGTAGCCCACGCCGCTGCGCCTCCTGATAACACCAGGGCACCATCAGCAGGTACCGCGCCCGGTTCTGAAGCACCGACGTACCAGGGAACAGTAGGTCACTGAACGCGTCCCGGACCTGGCCGATGCCCAACTCGTCCCGGCTCTCCGTGTCACTGAAGAGCTTGAGCAGCTCACGAACGCGCTGCTGGTCGTCGCGAGAGCTGTCCAGCCAGCTCAATCCTGAGGCCATGAATGCCTTCCGCTCATGCTTCTGCGACATTGATGAGGCCGCTGAGCGGACCGGTGGGCAGTGCGATCCAGCCCTCGGTACGTGCGACCATTCGCTGCTCGTCGTCTGGCTGCGTCGCCATGTCGATCGCCGCGGCACGCGCATTCAGCGCCGCGATCACCGAGTCGAACGCGTCATGGCTGCGTCGGCACAGCGCCTCGAAGGCACCCAACTCCAGCCAGGGCGCGGCCCTGCGGAGTGCGCTCACAAGATCGGCTTGCTGGTCGTTCTGACCCCGGCCCTTGTAACCGCGGTACGTCAACCCCCAGCGGCACAGGGCCGCGGCCGGGTATACCTCGACGATCCTGCCGCCGCCGCAACGGTCGATGTCCTGTCCGGCGGCGGCGAACATCGCCAGCAATCCGGCGCAGCGAAAGGCGGCATGAGCGATGCGGTCCGCAGCCACACTGAGTGGGATGATGCTGGTTTCCTCACGGACCACCTCGTCCGTCAGCCGGTAGGCCAAGCGCCGCCGCCACTGCGCACCGTCGCCGTCGGTGACGGTGACGTGGCCGGACCGGTGGGCTGTGACGAGCGCGATGAAGGGTTCCGGCCAGCCGAGCGGGCAGTCCAGCCCGATCTTGTCCGCGTCCTGGCCTGCCTTCACGATCCGGCCGTCGCTGACGTCGAGGACCAGGTCCCGCACCACCGCGCGGCCCGACAGCCATTCGATAGTGGCCATCGCCGTACGCTTATCCGCCGCTGCGAAGTCGACGCCGAGGGTCAGCACCGCACCACTCTAGGTGCAGTTCACTCGGTACAACATGGCTCGGTCGCCGGTCGTTATAGGACGTTTAGTCGTATCCGGCTGCCGATTTGGTGGGCCAGGACGGCCTCTCCATGTAGGTAGGACCTGCGTCGCCAAGTTCTCGGCGTCCCTGCATGAGTCGAATGGCCGGCAGGTGGCCCCCAGGGTGGGTCGTATGAGTCAATAAAGATCAACCTTGCCTCTCGGCTCGACAGGATCTACGGCGTGGGAACGCTGTCGTGCTTGTGGCGCGCGGCTCCGATGAACGGCCCGCGTAACTGATCACTGCCGATTGGATGTTTCCCAAGGTCATCCGGGCCACTCGCGGTGCCTCGCCCCGGTTTGCCTGGCTGATTCGGCGCGAACTGAAGGCGGCCATGTACACCTACTGGGCCCGGGTCTGTCCGGAGACCGAACGTGTCGGTGCGCAGCGGCAGAAGCTGCTGCTGCTCGCCCACTACGCCGGCCCCGATCTCGGGCGTGGGCTGGCTAACTGTGGCGGGCGCTGTCCCGCGCAGGTCACCACCACCACCATAAATTCGACGTCACCGCAGCCGAACTGGCCTGGCTCCGCAAACGCGGGGCAAGCGAAGGATGCTCACATCTACGACGACCCGGTTGCGCGGAAGGATGACTTCCCACTCGATAACTGGCATCCTGGAGTCCAGTGCTGCTTCGAAAGGGGCGCGGTGGCCAGGCATCACACGATCAATGACTGGTACCTCGGTCGTGGCTTGTCCACTGCGGGTGACAGGACTGACGACGAGGCTCCCGATCGCGGGCCCGACACATGGCTGGACCGAGCCATGGCCGGACCTGACCGTTCCGCCGCACCCCTCGTCATCAAATCCAATCCGCCTGCACGGCGACGAGGCAAGGCGGACGTGATCGCGACGTCGGCAGTCATTCGCCGCGCACCGAAGCCGTCGGTTCGTGAACTTGAGAGTGAGATTACTGCGATTCTGCGCTCGAGGGCGCAGGAATCCGTCCAGAAAATTCTTCATCGCAAGGGCGACGGTTGGGCTCGCCTGACGTCGAAAGAAATCTCTCTCGCGGTACGCCGGGTGCAATCCCGAATCAAGCGTACACCGAAGCCTCGCAAGGCGGCGGCGGTCGCTGCGGAATCCAGACCCGTCGAGGTGCTCCCTCCTCTCAAGGAGATTCGACGTGTGGTTCTTCATATTCATGCGCTTCGTCCTCTGTGGGCCACCTGGGAGATCTCGCGTTACCTGCGCAACAGGGGATGGTCGAACGTGTCGACCGACCTGGTGAGGAGCATTCTTCCGCCGCCTGGCAATCCGGTACCTGGTACCGGTAGCCCGGCCGTTAAGCGTCGCCGCGCCAAGACCAAGAAAGAGTGGATCGGCCCGAAAACCCGCAAAGCGCTACAGCAAGGGGCTTCGGCCCGCCAGGCGGAATCCGCTGCCGCTCCGCCGCCCGTGACGCATCGAACGCCACCCGAGGTTTTCGCACGAGACGCGACGCTCTGCCCTTCATGCGGCGTGCGGATCTCGATACTCGGGTCGTGCCGCTGCTCGTGAACATCTTTCACATGCCGATGTCGAGGGTGGCTTGCGAAACAAACCACCCTTTCTGTGAGCGCCCGGACATATAAACACCACCGGTGCGGTGCGCGGTCGTGCGACCCGGAACCGCACACTCGCCGGGGCTCGAGACCCCATGCCAGCGCGTGCCCGTGGGTGCTCGGTGGATGCTCCGGCGCAATGGACGGGCCAGCATCTGGTGGAGTAAGCGGGACGCCTTCAGGCACGGTTTGGGATTGACCGCGATTAGATGGACTCACGCGACCCGGCTGGACGCAATGACAGAACCAATTCCAAGCTCTTAATCCGCGGGTTCGGGTTCGAGTACCTGGTGGCGCACCAGCAATAGGGGCTCTGGCCTGGTGGTTCACACCAGGTCGGGGCCTTTTTCGTGTACGCGGGTGGCGGGCGGTCGCTCGGCGGGTGCTCGGGAGCCGTTGGACCGGCCAGGCCTATGTTGGACGCGGTGCGGTCGTCCCGTGGACGCCAGGTCAGGTCATGTGCGGCGCTCGCGAGGTAGCTTGTCGTATGTCGATCGTCGGTCAGCAAGGCGAACCGGCACCGACCGGGTCGAGGTCCTCCCGATCGACCTCGGTAACCCCGCCGTGTGCCCGGCACACCTGCTTGTGCCAGTTCCGAGGGTCGGTCGATACGCGTCCCCAGCCGGCGTTGTTGTAGGACACGAGCATCTCTGCGCCCTTCGGGGCGAGCTGCTCGGGAGTACCCGCCGCTGGCAGGACGACCTGTGCCGCTCCGTCGCCGCGTAGCCTGTCCCAGAACGTCGCGGGCTCGGTGCGCTGCACCACGAGGCTTTCGCCGGTGGACAGCGCGATCCGGCCCGGCATCGCGAACCAGTGCGGGCGGGTTCCGTTCAGCTCGAAGCGTTGGACGTCCCGGCCGCCATCCGTGCTCTGCAGCAGTAGCGGACCGTCGCTGTAGGTGATCGCCAGGCGGTCCCCGTCCGGGTGCAGGGCCAGCCCGTACGCCGACCGCCCCCGATCATCACCGAGCGGCTGCCACCCCCCTTCGCGGCGGCCGGTGGCAAGGTTCCACGTCTCGATGAAGTTGTCTGGCGCCGTCAGGACGAACACCACCGGCCGCGTCGGATGGGGCGCCGTAAGCACGTAGCTGTCGGCGATTCGGAACGGTCCGCTGCGTTGCGCGCCGGTGCGGGCGTCCCACACAGAGGCCGTACCGTTGCAGATGGCGACCACCGTCGCCGCCGAGTAGGCCCAATTCAGCGAGGGCAGGTGACCGGACAGGGCGGTGGCCGCGCCGCATTGCGGCAGGGCGATTGTCGCCAGTCGCCGCATCGTCCGGGTCTCCCAGAGCGCGAGCGAGCCGGGTGCGCTCCCCGTGGTGGCCACCAGGGTGCCGTCGCCGTTGAAGGCGAGTGAGCGGTGCAGCTCCCAGCTGGTGGTCCAGCCCGGCGTCACCCGCTCGGTGCTCACTGCCCGTTGCTGGCCGGTGCGTCGATCCCAGGCGCTCAACACCCCGTCTTGCCCCTGCACCACGATGAACTCGCCTGTCGGGTCGTACGCCGCGGCCTGCGCGGAGGCCAGGGCGAAGTCGACAGAGCCGACGGCGGGCAACTCGAGCACCGCGATCCCTCCGTCACTGTTCACGGTCAGCACGCCGCTGCCGTCCGGGGCGACCTGTAGCCGCAGTAGGGAGTCGGTCCCGTCGAAGTAGGAGAAGGGTGCCGGGAAAGAGGCGACCTGACGACGGGCACGGTGGTCCCATATCTCCACCGCCTCGTCCAACAAGCGAAAGCGCTTTCCGCCCTCTTCGAACGGCCCGTTCTCGAGAAGGGCGGTGACCCCGTGTGCCAGATCCACCGCGGCGTAGGCGCAGTAGCTTGGATCCGCCGATCGAGGCACGTCGGCGAGCAGGGGCCGCTCGCGGCCTGTCTCCAGGTGCAGCAGCAGATAGTCCACCCGCTGTACGGAGCCGCCGCGCCCCTTGCGCGGACGGCACAGGACGAGCTCGGTGCTGTCCGGAAGGGAGCCGACGACCTGGGTGCCAGCCGCCATCGGGGTCACCGGCCCCCGGGACGGGCGGAACAGCCCGTATCGGAAGCTGTTCTTGTCGTCGTATGCGACGACGCCGAGGCGACCGTCCGGGCCGAGGCGGAGCGACGCACCGTGCCGTGACTGCGGCTTCACCGGCAGGCGGGACCGCTCGCCCCGGTCGGCGCCGGTGGTGGTGTCGATCACCCCTGCTATGTCGCCCACGACGTACCCCAGGCTGGTGCCGGTGTGGTCGAGCGCAAGCCGAACCGGGCGGTCGGTGAAGAGGTCCGCCACCGGCCGGGCCAGCGGACGCCGGGCCACCGGCTTCCCGTTGGTCGCGTCCCACAGGGTCATGATGCTGTCGGTCAGGGTCGCGACGGTGCGTCCGTCGCCGCTGATCGCAGCAGCCTTGGCCCTCGTGGGCAGAACGACGACCTGAGGCGGGCGGCCGGCGGTCAAGGTGTCCAGGCGCCACACCTCCACGCCGCCCATGCTGCCGTCGTAGAGCAGTTGGGCCTCCTGGTTGGCGCTGGTGGTGAGCATCTCGTGCCCGGAACGCCAGCTCCGTGCGGGCGGTGACACCGACCGCACGTACCGGTAGCCGCGGTAGGCCTCGGCCAGGGCTTCCCGGGTCCTGGGTGTGTCTGCCCGGGCGAAGGCATCAGCCGCCACCAGCGCACCGGTACGCCCGCGCCAGGTGGACGACGCGCGCTCCAGAAGCCCGTGGGCCGCCCCGGTCGCAGCCTGTTGTTTACTCGCCCGGTCCCGCCACCACCACAGGCCGGTGGACCCGACCACGCCGCACAGCAGCACCAGGACGACCGCGAGAACCGCGGCCATCACCGTCCGGGCGGCGCGACGTAGGCGACTGCTCGCCACCACGAACTCCCGCTCCGGCACGCTGAGGTCGCACTGATGCCCGTTCATCAGCGCCTCGGCCCGGCGCAGCTCGGTGCCTTCGAGTAGTGCGGGTCGGTCGTCGGCGTCACCAGCCCAGGCGAGGACCCGGTGGCGCACTTCGCTGCGCCACCGGAGCAACTCCTGCGACTCGGCCAGCCACCCGGCCAGACGAGGCCACTGGGCCATCAGGGCGTCGTGAGTGAACTCCACCGTCTCGTTGCCGTCGACTGCGACGCGCAGTACCAGCATCCGGGTGGTGGCAAGCACCTGGGCCAGCTCCCACTGGGCCACGTCGAGTTCGTCGCGGTGGGCGATGCGGCGGGCATGTCCACCGTCCTCCAGCGGCACGGCGAGGTGCAGAGCGAGACGCCGCGTCTGCTCGCGCTCCTGCGGACCGAGGTCACGGCTCCACACCTCGTCCAGGTGCTGGGCGATCGGGCCAGCGCCCTGCTGACTCTGCTGGTAGGCCTCGTGGGTGAGCAGTCCGTCGACGGTCTGCCGTTCCCACAGGTACGTCAGCGTGGCCTGGAGCACCGGAAGACAGTACGGCTGGTCGCGCAGATCGGCGATGATCCGCTCGGCCAGCGCTGGCTCGTATCGCACCGTCCCGGCAGTGCGGACCGGCTCGGTCACCACCCGGTGCAGTTCCTCCGTGTCCATCGGCGTCACGTCGACGACGGTGGGCGCCACACGGGTGAGCCCTTCTACGGGAGCGGAGCTGTCACCGTCCGGGGGCACGCCCGTGAGATCGGCGATCACGTCGGTGCGAGAGGCGATGACCAACCGGACGTCCGGCGGCCGCTGGGACGCGCCGACCTCGGCCAGGCGCACCAGCATCGCGAGGAAGCGCCGGGCATTCGTCGGATCCGCCGCCGACAACTCCTCGAACTGATCGATGATGAGCACCAGGCAGCTGTACTGGAGTCGGTCGAGCACCCCGTGGACGTAATCCTCGGGCGGCACGTCCCTGAGCAGCGCGGCGACTCTTCCCTCCGCCTCCAGGGCTTCCGCCGGCTCCCGCTCGGGGGCAACCACCCGCTCCAGCGCCGCCGCGAGCGCCAGCCACGGATCGCTGCGGGCCGCCGGGCGAACCACGACCGGAAGGAACCCGTTCCGCCTCCTTAGGGAAGGCAGGATGCCAGCATGCAGCAGTGAGGTCTTGCCGGCTCCGGACGCGCCTTTCACCATGCAGACGCGGCCGGCCAAGACGGCCGCGACGGTCCGGTCGATCAGCCGTTCCCGTCCGTGGAAGTTGCCAGCGTCGGACTCTTCGAACGGTGCGAGCATCCGGAACGGACAGGCAGCGCGGACCTGGTCGGCCAGCAGTGGCCACGCGGTGAGCACCGTGTCGGCGGGCAGAGCGAATCCCTCGACCGCTACGCCCCGATGCCGCCGTACCGCGCGCACCAGGCCCACGACCTGGCCACGGTGGCGGTCCCAGAGCGGCGTGCCGCTGAATCCGGGCTCCACCCGTGGCGCGTCCGCAGTGGCGTCGGGTGCGAGTTGAAGCCAGCCGTGCCGGACGACACCACGAATCTCACCGACGACCCAGGTGCCGATGCCGGCCGCGTCCCGCGCGGAGCTGCCGTACGCCACGAACCCGTGACCACTCACCCCGGCCGAGCGGGCCAACGGTGTGGGATGAGCGCCCTCGGGCAGGGTGCCGTACAGTCGCAGTCCCGCCACGTCCCCTGATTCGTCTTCGGCGATCGGCTGCCAGACCTCGACCCGTGCGGTGAGAAACCGGTCCTGGCCAAGTAGCGGGAACTCCAGGAGAACCGGAGCGTCAGGCGCCGACGTCGACGCCTCGGGAAGCCGTTCCGGCAGCCCCAGGGCCCGAGCTACGACGTGGGCACACGTCACCACCTCGCAGGGACCGACCAGCAGACCGAGTCCTACGCCAGCCCTGTCCCCGTCGAGGATACGGACGATCGACGCACGCAGCGGGTATGCAGAAACACCGTCGAGCATGGGCAGGCCATCGTGCTCTGATGCTGGCCGGCTCACTCGTCGTCAGCCGATCCCCTCGGCGTGACCTCGCTACGCTGCCATTCGAAGAGGACCTTCAACTGCCCCTCGACTCCGGTTTCGGCCAACACCAACTTGCCCTTGGCAGTCACCTTGACGCCCAACTCGACGGCCACCCGCTCGGGCGAGTGCGTCTGGTTCCACGCCTCCCGCACAACCCCGGCGGCCATCAGGCGGAACCGGGCAAAGGACTCCTCGAATGGCTCGGTCACGCGACCTACCACGTCGCTTACTCGACCTGCCGAAACAACTCCCTCCACCTGCTCGGTCACTTCGGCGAGCACCACCGAGCCGTCGGGCAGGGGCACCTCAACATAGAACGCCACTTTATAAAATCCCTTCGATGGCATCCGGTGTCCGAAGCTAGCATTGTCGACGAACGCAAGAAGCCGAGAGGTCTTCTGAATCCTTTCCGGATCGCATGTCTCCACCGTGGTTCGGCTGGCCCGCGTCTCACCAGGCCCCGCCAACCGATCCGCGGTGGAAATTCGCAGGTCCGCGCAGGTGAGGCGGCGGGGGACGCTGCTGTTTCGCACCACGGCAGTCGTCGCACCTGGCGTGCTCGGCAGGGCGGGTCCGGCAATCATGATGTGGTGCCTCGCCGTCTTGGCGATCACCAGCACTCTCTCTCACTGGTACGGCGAGTCCGCTATGCGTGACTGAACCTGGATACCGGCGTCGACATCTGCTTCTGCGACCCGCACAACCCCTGGCAGCGCGACGCGAACGGCCCGCTACGCCAGTACTTCCCAAAGGGCGCCGACCTATCGCGACACAGGGGCAAAGGCCACGACGCCATCGCTGCCGCTCCGAACAGCCGACCCGCAACGGATGCCGGTTACGGCGAGTTCGGAGGCTTGGCCTTTTGTGGGTAGATCGTCTCGTGGCGGGCGAGCATGGCGACGAACTCACCGATCTTCCGCTCGCGGGTCTGTGCCCGTTTGACGGCGTTGACGCGGTGGATGAGAGCGAACCGGTTGGTCTTGGTGAGTACGTCGAACATGGCCTGGGCAGCGGGGTTGGCGGCGATGGCGGCGAGGAGGTCGGCCGGCACCTCGGCTTCCGACGGTGGGGCGTAGGCGGCCGCCCACCGCCCGTCCGCCTTCGCGGCTTCCACCACGGCGCGGCCCGGGGGCAACATCAGCCCCTGCGACTCCAGCCGGGCCACGTGGGCGACGTTGCGTTGTGACCAGGAGCTGCGGGGCCGGCGAGGGGTGAACCGGATCCAGGAGCTTTCCTGATCCCGTTTACGGGCCTGCCCGTCGATCCAGCCGAAGCACAGGGCCTCGTCGACCGCCTGCTGCCAGGTCAGCGTCGTGACGGTGCCGCCCTTCCTGGTCAGGGCGAGCCAGACGCCGGACGACGTGGCGTGGTGGGCCGACAACCACGCGCGCAGCGCGTCGGCGTCCGCGACGACCAACTCTTCCAGCTCGGCGCTCGCCATGACGGCAGACTAACCGCTGCGCGGTGGCCGTAGCCCCGGCCTTTGGCTCACCCGACTCGCGGGACCTCACCGGCCCGTCTTCGACCGTTGCGTGTGCAGCTCGGGAGGGAGTCGCTGCCCCGGATGCCGATGTGCCGGGTGACCGCCGTGTGGGTCCGGCGAGGCCGCGCCGCCTGATGTCCGGCCTGTGAAGGAATCCTTCGGCGCCATCGAACTCGATGCAAGCTCTCGACATAGACGGATGTCGCGCTATATGGTGCGGCCACCCGGGCGACATGTTCACAGTCGCCCTTTGTAGTCGACGAGGAGTGACGGTGACTGTTCGGAGACCCTCGCGTCGGGTGAGCCAACTGCTCGGCGGCGCGATGATCCTGATGATCGGACTGACCAGCCAGCCAGCCCAGGCCGCACCGCAGCGGGGCGGAGAGACGCTCGCAGCCGCCTTCGACCAGGCGGCGGCCCGCTCCGACGTGCCGCGCGACCTGCTCGCCGCGCTCGGGTACGCGGAGACCCGACTGGACGGCCACAACGGCGAGCCCAGCGCCTCCGGCGGGTACGGCGTGATGCACCTGACCAGCAACCCGAAGGTGCGAACCCTCGACGAGGCCGTGCAGCGAGCCCGACTGGACCGCGCCGAACTGCGTACCCGTGACGCGGCGAACGTCGCCGGCGCGGCGGCGGTGCTCCGCTCGTACGCCGACCAGGCCGGGCTCACCGCGGCGCAGCGCGACGACGTCAACCAGTGGTACGGCCTGATCGCCCGCTACGGCGGATCGTCCGACAAGGCCACCGCCCGGCTGTACGCCGACGCCGTCTACGACCTGCTCGCCAGCGGTTTCAACGCGACCACGGCCACCGGCCAGGTCACCGTGGACGGCCGTCCGGTCGCGCCCCAGCGAGGCGAGTACGCCGACGTGGCGCCGCTGGGCACCGCCGACTTCGGCATCCAGAGCACCGACTACGGCCCGGCGGCCTGGGTGCCGGCGAACTCGGCCAACTACACGGTCTCCAGCCGCGAGTCGGCGTACCCGATCAACTACATCGTCATCCACACCATGCAGGGCAGCTACTCCGGGTCGATCAGCTGGTTCCAGAACGCCGCCGCCGGCACCAGCGCGCACTACCTGCTCCGCTCCTCGGACGGCGCGGTGACCCAGATGGTGCGCGACAAGGACATCGCCTGGCACGCCGGCAACTGGACCTACAACACCCAGTCGATCGGCCTGGAGCACGAGGGCTACGTCAACAACGCCTCCTGGTACACCGACGCCATGTACCGGTCGTCGGCCGCGCTGACGCGGTACCTGTGCGACAAGTACGGCATCCCGAAGACCCGCAACAACATCATCGGTCACAACCAGGTGCCGGGCGCCACGCACACCGACCCGGGTCCGAACTGGAACTGGACCTACTACATGCAGCTCGTCACCGGCACCACCACGCCTCCGCCGACCTCCTGGTCGACGATCGTGGACAACACCACCGCCGGCCGGTTCACCGCGAGCGCCAACTGGGCCACCTCGACGTACTCGTCGCAGCGGTACGGCGCCGACTACCGCTACGCCAACCCGGTCTCGGCCAGCGACACGGCCTGGTACAAGGTGAACATCCCGGCCACCGCCACCTACCGGGTGGAGGTCTGGTATCCGGCCGTCGCCGGCTACAACACCACCACGCCGTACATCGTGGCGACCAGCAGCGGCAACCAGACGGTCTACATGAACCAGACGACCAACGGCGGTGGATGGCGCTCGCTGGGCAACTTCACCCTCGCCGCCGGGGACGCCAACAAGGTGGGAGTCAGCCGGTGGTCCGGTAACACCGGCTACGTGATCGCCGACGCGATCCGCATCACCCGCGTGTAGCGCGGCAACGCTGTGGGTTAGGAAGGGTCCCCTGCCATCGGATTTGTATGGCAGGGGGCCCTTCCTTGCATCCCCGGGATCGACCAGCGGTGGCGTCGCCGCCGTCCGGGGCCGCCGGGAGCCGTCGGTGTGTCGACTTCGGGGGCCGAGCACGCGCCACGAGCGGTCGGCGAACGAGGGAGTACGGGGCGACGTGCGTGCGAACTCCGCGCCGACAATCACTCGGAATTGCGTTCGGCGGCGGCCAGGTCCGCTTTAATGGAGAAACTGGCCTCCGTTGTGGTCAGATGTGTGATCACAGAAACTATGACGCCCGCAGCGCCGGGTATGTCAACTCCTCGCCGTAGGCGCGCAGCAATCCGTGTAGTACGTAACGGTCGGGTCCCCGATCCTCGATCAGATGCAACCGTGCCAGTTCGCTCAGCAATTGATGCGCCTCGGCAGGAGAGAGCAGGGCGAGGGCGGCAGCCTTTTTCGCCGTGATTTCCTCCTCTCGATGGCGGGTCAACAGTCGGAACAGCCGGGCGGCCTCCGGCGAGAGCGTCGTGTACGACCAGGAGAACACCGACCGGATGTTCGTCGCCGGATCGCTGCCGGAGAGGATGTCCAGCCGCTGGTGCGGGTTGCGCAGCTGCGCGGCGAGGTGGCCGAGCGAGGCTTCGGGGTGCCGGTTCGCGAAGGTGGCCGCGCTCGCCAGCGCCAGGGGCAGCCGGTCGCAGTGTTCGATGATCTCGTCGAGCGCCCAGTGGTCGGCGGCTGCCCGCTGGACGCCGAGGCGGCGGGCGAGCAGCTCCCGGGCCTCGACCAGCGGCATGCGAGGCAGTGTCAGCAGGCCGGCGCCGTCGGCCGTGACCAGGCCGGAAAGTCGGTCTCGGCTGGTCACCAGGACCAGCGAACCGGCCGACCCCGGCAGCAGGGGGCGGACCTGCTGGGCGTCCCGGGCGTTGTCCAGCAGGATCAGCATCCGGCGTCCGGCCATCAGGCTCCGGTAGAGGCCGACCTGCGCGTCCGGGTTCGCCGGCACCAGGTGCGGTGGGCAGTGCAGGGCCGCGAGGAGGTTGTGCAGGGCGGCGCAGGTCGTCAGCGGGCTCTGGTGCGGGTCGAATCCGCGCAGGTTGAGATGGATCTGGCCGTCGGGGAACTGGCGGCGCACCCGATGGGCCCAGTGGACGGCCAGGGTCGTCTTGCCGATGCCGGCGCTGCCCACGATCGCCTGGGTGACCGTCGCGCCGTCTCCCGGGGTGAGGTGGGTGTCGAGCCGCCACATCGGCTCCGTCCGCCCGACGAACGAAGGGATGCTGGCGGGAAGTTGTGCCGGCACCGGTCCGGTATCCGGCTTCGTCACGATCCGTGTCGGGAGCACCCGTGACGTCACGGCCAACGCCCGCGCCTCCTCGTTACTGAGGGTGAGTGCGTCGGTCAGTTTGCGGAGTGTGCCGGTGTGTGGCTGCCGGATCCGGCCGGTCTCGAGACCGCGAATCGTGCCCACGCTCAGCTGGGATATGTCGGCAAGTTCTTCCTGCGTGAGTAGGGCCCGCCTGCGTAAAGCGCGCACGAGGCCGGCGAGTGAAGCGTCTGCTGTGGATGCGTCGCTTCTCGGTTCCTCCGTCAAGGCCGTGCCCCCAAATTGATGCCTTATTAACGGTCGGTTATCTGGCTCCACCTCGCGTGGCCGGGAGAAAGTGTAGCCACTCTCTGTCGATTTTCCGGAAGGGGGCTCGCGAACTCTTATGGCCGCCAAACCGCCTGCCACGTCCGCTTTCCGGCTATTGCTGAGGTACGTTCGTCCGCACCGTCGGGTCCTGTTGCTCGGCACGCTGGTGAGCTCCGTCGGCGGCGCCACGGCCCTGGCGACACCACTGTTGGCAAGGGAGTTCGTCGACCGGTTGGGCTCGGGGCGACCGATCCTGGGGCTGAGCGTCCTGCTCTGCGGGATCGTGCTCGCCGGTGCCGCCGTCGCCGCAGGGGGCCGGTACCTGATCGACCGGACCGCCGAGGAGATCGTCCGTGACGTCCGGTCCGGCCTGGTCACCCGGCTGCTGCGGCTGCGGGTCGGCGCGTTCAACACCACGCCACCCGGTGACCTGATCTCCCGGGTCACCGCCGACACCACGCTGCTGCGTCACGCGACCACCAACGACCTGGTGGACCTGCTGCTCGGGACGGTCGTCCTGCTCGGAATGGTCGGGTTCATGGCGTACCTGGACCCGGTCCTGTTCGGCGTGGTGGCCGTGGTGATGCTGGTGGTCGGCGGGGCCACCGCCCTGGTCCTGCCACGCCAGGGCGCGGCGAACCGGCGGGCACAGGATGCCCTCGGCGACATCGGCGGCCACCTGGAACGCGCTCTCGGCGCGCTGCGCACCATCAAGGCCAACGGCGCGGAGCAGCGCGAGGCGAGGGTGATGCACCGGGCGGTCGAGACGGCCCGCGACGAGGGGATCACCGCCGCCCGATGGAGCGCCGTCGCCAGCTCCGCGTCCGGACTGGTCGTCCAGCTCTCCTTCCTCGCCGTGTTCGGGGTCGGTGGCGCCCGGGTGGCCGACGGCAGCCTGCCGGTGTCGTCGTTGATCGCCTTCCTGATGTACCTGTTCTACCTGTTCTCGCCGATCAACCAGCTGGTGCAGGGGGCCAGCGGGGTACAGGCCGGGATGGCCGCCGTACGCCGCATCGAGGAGGTCGACGCGCTCTCCGCCGAGCCGGACGACCGGACGCCCGCCATCGGCACCGGACGAGGTGCCCCGGCCGGCGTCGTTCCGAACGGCGCTTTCGACGGCTACCCCGGTGGCGGCCGGTCCGCCGACGTCGCCGTCGCCTTCCGCGCGGTCCGGTTCCGGTACGCCCCCGACGGGCCGGACGTCCTGTCCGGAGTGGACTTCGAGGTGCCTGTCGGTGGGATGACCGCGCTGGTCGGCCCGTCCGGTGCCGGCAAGTCGACGGTGTTCGCCCTGCTGGAACGCTTCTACGAGGCGGACTCCGGGGTGGTGGAGTTCGCGGGCCGCGACGTCCGCGACCTGTCCATCCCGCAGTTGCGCGCGGACCTGGGGTACGTGGAGCAGGACGCGCCCGTGCTGTCCGGGACCCTCCGGGAGAACCTCCTCTTCGCCGCGCCGGACGCCTCCGCCGCCCAGCTCGCCGAGGCCCTGGAACAGACCCGGCTGAACGACCTCGTCGGTCGGCTCCCCGACGGTCTGGACACCCTGGTCGGGCACCGGGGGATGAACCTCTCCGGCGGGGAACGGCAACGCATCGCCATTGCCAGGGCCCTGTTGCGCCGTCCCCGGGTGCTGCTGTTGGACGAGGCGACCTCCGCCCTGGACGGGCTCAACGAGCTGAGCCTGCGCGACGCGATCGCCGAGGTGGCGCGGGTCAGCACCGTGTTGATCATCGCGCACCGGCTCTCCACGGTGACCATGGCCCGGCAGATCCTGCTCCTCGACGCAGGCCGGATCCGGGCCCGCGGCACCCACACGGAACTGATCGACTCCGACGACCTCTACCGAAGCCTGGCGATGACGCAGCTGCTCGACGCGGAGCCCGGCTCCGTCCGACGCACGGTTCCAGCCTCCTGATCCACTGCGCAACGAAGGATTGGCCAGACAGACATGACACTGCAGGGCGAGATTGCGATCGTCGGGATGGCCGCCCGGGTCCCCGGTGCGGACGACGTCGAGACCTTCTGGAGCAACATCCTCGACGGCCATGAGGCGATGGTCGCCACCGACGACGAGGTCGCGCGCCGGAGGGGCGTCCAGGAGTCGACCCTGACGCGGCCCGAGTACCGGCGGGTCTACGCCGGCGCCGCCGACCTCGACCTGTTCGACGCCGAGTTCTTCGGCCTCAGCCCACGGGAAGCAGCCCTGGCCGACCCGCAGTTCCGGCTCTTCCTGGAACTGGCCCACTCCGGCCTGACCGCCGGCGGGTACGACCCGGCGGGCGATCTCGGCCGGGTCGGCGTGTACGGGGGCAGCACGGCCAACGACTACCGGGAGGACTACGTCGAGGCCAACCCCGCGGTGGCCGACGCGGCCGGCGGGATGAGCATCCGCATCGGCAACAACCCCGACTACATCGCCCCCCTGGTGTCGTACAAGCTCGGCTTCCAGGGGCCGAGCCTATCCGTGTACACCGCCTGCTCCACCTCGCTGGTCGCCGTGCACCTCGGGGTGCAGGCCCTGCTCCTCGGTGAGATCGACGTGGCCGTGGCCGGCGGTGTCCAGGTGGACCTCCCCCTGGACGTGGGCTACGTGTACGAGGCCGGCGGGATCCGTTCCGCCGACGGCCACGTCCGCCCCTTCTCCGCCGACGCCTCCGGCACCATCTTCTCCAACGGCGGAGCCGTGGTGGTGCTCAAGCGGCTGGCTGACGCGCAGGCCGCCGGGGACGTCATCCACGGCGTCCTGCTCGGCTCGGCGATCAGCAACGACGGCAACCGTCGGGCCGGGTTCGCCGCGCCCGGCGTGGACGGGCAGATCAAGGTGGTGCGGGCCGCCCTGGAGCGCGCGGGGCTGACCGCCCGGGAGATCGGGCTGATGGAGGCCCACGGCACCGGCACCGTGGTCGGCGATCCGATCGAGGTGGACGCGCTGACCCAGGCGTACCGTGCGGACACCGACGAGGCCAGCTACTGCGCGCTGGGGTCGGTGAAGGGCAACGTCGGACATCTCGGCCCGGCCGCCGGGGTCGCCGGACTGATCAAGGCGACTCTCGCGGTGCGGGAGGGAATCATCCCGCCGACGATCAACTGGGCCCCGGTGAACCCGGCCATCACGCTCGACGACAGCCCGTTCCGGCTCGCCACCGAGCCCCAGCCGTGGACCGGTGGGTCCCGGCGGGTCGCCGCGGTCAGCTCGTTCGGCATCGGCGGGACCAACGCACACGTCATCGTGGCACCGCCAGCGGAACCCGAGCCGCGGCCCGAACCGGTCGGGCCGCACCTGCTCACCCTCTCCGCCCGTACGCCGGAGGCACTCGCCGCCGCCACGGACCGGCTCGCCGCACACCTGGAGCGCGCCGACGTCCGCCTCGACGACGTCGCGTTCACCCTGCACGAGGGGCGTACGGCGCACCCGCTACGACGGGCGGTGGCGGCCCGGTCGACGACGGAGGCGGCAGGCCGGCTGCGGGCCGCCGCCCACCCGGCCGTCCCGGTCACCGGTCACCGCGAAATCGCCTTCCTCCTGCCCGGACAGGGCGCCCAGCACGCCGGAGCAGGGCGCGGGCTGTACGCGGCCGAGCCGGCGTACCGGGAAGCGGTCGACGCCTGTAGCGACCTGCTCGTCCCGCTGCTCGGCCTGGACCTGCGCACCCTCCTGCACGCCGACCCGACCGACGACACCGCGCAGGCCGCCCTGGCGCGTACCGCCGTCACCCAGCCGGCCATCTTCACCCTGGAATGGGCGTTGGCGGCCCTGTGGAAGGCCCGGGGAGTCGTACCGGCCGCGCTGATCGGGCACAGCGTCGGCGAGCTCGCCGCCGCCACCATCGCCGGGGTCTTCTCCCTGGAGGACGCGCTGCGCGTGGTGGCGGCCCGGGGCCGGCTCATGCAATCCGTCGCCCCGGGCGCGATGCTGGCCCTGCCCGTCGGGGTCGAAGCCGCGGCCGACCTGCTCCCCCCGGACCTGGAGATCGCCGCCGACAACTCCCCGTCGGCCTGCGTGGTCAGCGGCACCGAGGATGCGGTGGCCCGGTTCGCCGCCGAGCTGGAGGACATCGGGATCACCGGCACACCGCTGCGTACCTCGCACGCCTTCCACTCGCGGATGATGGAGTCGATCCTCGACGAGTTCGCCACCGTGCTCGACGGGACCCGCCTCGCCGCCCCCACCGTGCCGTTCCTGTCCAACGTCACCGGTGACTGGGCCGACGCGGAGCAGGTCACCCATCCCGGCTACTGGGTGACGCAGCTGCGCCAGCCGGTCCGGTTCCGGGCTGCGGTCACCCAGCTGATCCGCCGGGGGAACCCGTTCCTGCTGGAGGTCGGCCCGGGACGCGCTCTCGGTGCGTTCGCCCGACAGACCGCCATCGCGCAGGGCACGACCCCGGACTGGGCCGGAAGCCTGCCGACCGTACGCGCGGGCACCGACGAGCGGGACCATGTGCTGACGACCACCGGGACGTTGTGGGCCGCCGGGGTGCCGGTCGACCTGGCCGCCGTCCGCACCGGGCCGGCGCCCCGCCGGGTCGAGCTGCCCGGGTACCCGTACGAGCGGCGGCGGCACTGGGTCGACCCCGACCCGACCGCCCGGACCGTGGTGGCCGAGGCCGAGCAGATCCCGAACGAGCCGTTGCAGACCCCGTTCTACGTGCCGGTCTGGACCCAGGCGCCGCGCACCGCCGGGCCCACGGAGATATTCGGCGAGCACTGGCTCGTCCTCGGGACCGACCCGACCTTCACCGCCGCGGTCGCCACCGCGGCCCTCGCCCACGGCGCCACCGTGACCCGGCTCGACGCTGGCCCGGCGCTGACCGAGGACTTCGGCGTCTTCGAGGCCGACCCGGAGGACCCGAGCCAGATCCGGGCGGTCGTCGAGCAGCTGTGGGACAGCGGCCGGGTGCCGGACCGGGTGGTCGTCGGGTACGACGTGCCGGGCCCGCAGGGGCACCCGACCGGCACCGACCCGACCCCGGCGCACCAGTCGTACCGGCGGGCCGCCGTCCTGGCCCGCGCGCTGCTCGACGTGGTCCGCGACCCGGTGGAGCTGGTCGTGGTCACCAGCCGGCTCTTCTCCGTGGCCGGTGAGGAGGCGGTGCCGTTCAGCGCGACCGCCCTGGGGCCGTTCGGGGCGCTGCCGCGGGAGGCCTCGCGGGTGACGGTGCGTCACATCGACCTGGACGGCAACGGTTCGGCAGGGGTGCTCGCGACCCGGCTGATCGACGAGATCCGGCACCCCGCCGACGAGGTGGTCGCGCTGCGCGGGCACCGGCGGGCGGTCAGGTCGTACGCCACCCTGCGGCACGGGCCGGTCGAGCGGTCGGCCCTGCGCCCCGGTGGGGTCTACGTCATCACCGGTGGTCTCGGCGGCATCGGCGTCACCATCGCCGAGTCGCTGGCCGGGACGGAACGGGCCCGGCTGGTCCTGGTCGGCCGGACCGCCCTGCCGGAGCGGAGCCGGTGGGTGGAGTTGTCCGAGGCGGCGGAGACCGACGCGGCGGTGCGCCAGCGGATCGAGGCGGTGCTGCGGATGGAGCGCCTCGGCGCCCAGGTGCGGGTGGTCGCCGCCGACGTCGCCGCTCCCGGCGCCCTGGCCGCGGTCCTCAGGGACACCGTGGCGGAGTTCGGTGCCGTGCACGGCATCGTGCACGCCGCCGGGCTGTCCGGTGGACAGTTGCTCGCCCTGCACGACGAGGAGAGCGCCGCGAGGGTCCTACGCCCGAAGGTGGACGCGGTCCTCGCGCTGCACGACGAACTCACCACCGGGGACTATCCGGAGTTGGACTTCGTCGCGCTCTGCTCGTCCATCATCGCGATCACCTCCGCGTACGGCCTGTGTGACTACGCCGCGGCGAACCTCTTCATGGACGCGTTCGCGAACTCGGTGGCCGGCCGGCCGGGCCCCCGGGTCGTCTCCAGCAACTGGGTGGGCTGGCGCGAGGTCGGCATGGTGTCCGACCAGGGCGCAGCCCAGGGGGTGCAGGCGCTGCGGGCGATCAGCCAGGGCGGTCGCACGGAACCCCTCGACCACCCGTTCCTCCAGTCGGTCACCGTGAAGGCGGACGGCACCCATCGGTACCGGGGGATGCTCAGCCCGGACGGACACCGCGCCCTCATGGAGCACCGGATCGCCGGTGCGGCGGTGGTCCCGGCGACGATGCTCCTGGAGTCCGTCCGCGCGGCGGCCCACCACGCCCTGGGCGAGGTGCCGGTACGGATCGAGGACCTCCTCTTCAGCGACCCGATCGTGGTCACCGCCCCGCTCACCCTGGCCCTGTCGTTCGCGCCGGAGCGCGCCGCCGAAGGCGCCCCGTTCGAGATCACGGTCGGCGTGGACGACGCGGGCCCGAGGACGGTGCACTGCCAGGGTGTGCTGCGGACGATCGACAAGCACACCGGTGAGGCGGTCGACCTGGACCGGGTCCGGGCCGCGCTGCCGGCCGTCGACATCCGCCGGAAGTCCTCCGGGATGGTGGCCTTCGGTCCGTACTTCGACGTGGTCCGGGAGTACTTCCGCGCCGGGGACGCCGGGCTCGCCCGGCTCGTGGCCGACGACGCCGAGCGCCGGCTCTGGCTGCACCCGGCCCTGCTGGACCAGGCCGCCCACGGCCTGTCCGGCGCCGCGGCCAGCTACCTGCCGTTCTCGTACGCGGGAGTGCGGGTGTACGCGCCGATCCCGGCCGAGGCCTGGGTGTTGCAGACGCACCGCCAGGACCCGGACCGGCCCGAGTTCATCGAGGTCGACGAGACCATCGTCGACCGTGACGGGCGGGTCTGCGTGGTGGTGGACAGCTACGTCCTGCGCGCCCAGCCCGCAGCCGGGGCAGCCTCCGCCGCCGCGTCACCGGCCCAGCCGACGGCGGGTGAACCGGCGTCGGCCGGTGGGCCGACCGGGTCGCCGTCGGGCGGGTCCCGGATGCTGATCAGCAGCGAGCACGGGATCGAACTGTTCCGGCGGATGATCGCGGTGCCGGACCAGCCGCAACTGATCACCTCGGTGGGGCCGCTCCAGGCGCGGATCGACGAGATGCGGTCCTTCTCCTCCGACGCGGTCGCGACCCACCAGGACAGCACGGCCGGCGCGGAGACCGCCCGCTCGGCCAGCCTCGGCACGTACGTCCCGCCGGAGACCGACGTGGAGCACGCCGTCGCCGAACTGTGGTCACAGGCGCTCGGCGTCTCCCCGGTCGGCCTCGACGACGAGTTCCTCGTCCTCGGCGGCTCGTCGTTGACGGCGGTCCAATTGTCCTCCCGGACCCGGGAGCGGTTCGGCATCCAACTCTCCGTCGCCGAACTGTTCGAGCACGCCACGGTGCGCCGGCTCGCGGTCCTCGTCGACGCCCGGGTGGACGCCCTGCTGGACAGGCTCGTCGACCAGACCCCAGGCCCCGAGGACGGTTGGGCGTGAGCGGAAACCGGCCCACCCGGGCGGAGCTGCGGGCCCAGATCCTCGCCGGGCGCCGGTCGTCCATGGCGCCGGCCCCGTCGCGGCCGGCGCCGCGTTCCGGGTACCCGGACCTGTTGCCGATGACGGAGGCACAGCGGCGGCTCTGGTTCGCCGACCGGCTGGCCGGCCCGTTGCCGGTCTTCACGCTCAGCACGGAGATCGAGATCCGGGCGGACCGGGACGTGGTCGCGGCGGCCTGCCGCACCCTGCTCGACCAGCACGCCGCCCTGCGCAGTGCCGTCGTGGTCGAGGCGGGGGTGCCCTCGATCCGGCTGCGTCCCGCCGCCGACTTCCCGGTCTCCTACGTCGACCTGAGCGACCTTTCGGCAGCGGCGGCACAGGCCGAGCTGGCCCGGTACCGCGCCCGGGCCGCCGGGCACCGGTTCGACCTGGAGCACGAGCCGCTGATCCGCTTCACCCACCTGCGACTGCCGGGCGGGAAGGGTCGGCTGCTGATCTGCGTGCACCATCTCACCTGCGACGGAGAGTCGCTTTCCCTCCTGGTGGAGACGCTGAGCACGGGCCGGCCCACGTCGGAACGGATCGACTACCCCGACTACGCGCTCTGGCGGGACTCGGCGGAACAACGCGCCGCGCTGCGAGCCGAGGTCGACCGGGCGGTGGCGGCACTCGGCGACGCCCCCCATCCCGTACGGATCCCGGCCGATCTCGTCCCCGCCCTGGCGGACCCCGCGCCGGCCGACGCCTTCGAGCACGACGTCGCGCTGCCGGCGGAGCTGTACGACGCGGTCCGGAGGGCCGCGCAAGCCCGCCGGACGACCGACACGGTGCTTCTCTTCGCCGCGTGGGCCCGGGTGGTGGCGGCCTGGACCGGCCGTACCGACCTCGTCCTGGGCATGCCGGTCTCGTTACGCGACCACGAGGACGTGGCCCGGATCGTGGGGCTGTTCGTCAACACCGCCCTGGTCCGGGTCACGGTCGACCCGCACGCTCCCGTCGACGAGGCGGTGGCTGCCTGCACGGCAGCGGTGGCGAGGGCGCTCGGCACCGTCCAGGCCCCTCTCGAGGTGGTCCGGCGGGGCGTCTACGGCCCGGCCGCCAACCCGCTGACCGGTTTGGGCGTGTGCTTCAACAAGTTCTCCCTCGACCCGCGTCTGATGGATCTCGTCCCGCGACCGCCCTCTCCGGGCGCCGCCGAACTGCCGGTCGTGCTGGAGATCGCCGACGACAGCCGGCGCTACCACACCAAAATCGTCTTCGACCCGACCCTCTACCGCCCCGCCACGATCGCCAGCCTGGCCCGGGCGTTCCACGCCCAGTTGGCCGAGCTGACCGGCTCGACCCCACCCCCCGCCCTGCCCGACGAGGGCCGGCCCGCTCCGGCCGCGCCCGGCACCGGGACGTCCGACGTGGAGCCGGCCGGCTCCGAGCGGCCGACGGTCGACCCGGCCGGCGGGGCGGAACTGCTCGACGTCCTGCGCGGGCACGCGGTGGCCGACCCGACGCGTACGGCCGTCGACTCCGAGACCGGGACGCTGACCTGGCAGGAGTTGCGGGACGCGGTCGACGACCTCACCGGTCGGCTGCGGGCGGCCGGGGCGCGACCCGGCGACCGTGTGGTGGTGGACACCGAGCGGGGCGTGCCGGCCCTGCTCGGGCTGCTGGCATGCCTGGCCGCCGACGCGGTGTACGTGCCGCTGTCGCGGCGGCTGCCAGGTCCGCGCCGCGCCGCCGTCGCACAGCAGGCGGCGGCCACCTGGGAGATCACCGACGTGGGCGGCGACGGGCCGACGGTTCGACCGCTGCCGGGCCGAACCGGTCCGGAGCTGCCGACCGCCCCCGGATACCTGATCTTCACCTCGGGGAGCACCGGGGTGCCGCGCGGGGTCCACGTCGCGACCGGCACCCTGCTTAGCCACGCCCGGGGAATGGTCGACCGGCTCGCCGTCCGCCCCGCCGACCGGTACCTCCAGTTCGCCGAGCACGGCTTCGACGCGGCCGTCGAGCAGGTCGTCGTGCCACTCCTGGCCGGCGCCACCCTGGTGCTGCGCGGCGAGCAGCCGTGGGATCCCGCCCACTTCGGCCGGATCTCCCGGCGGCTCGGGGTGACCGTGGCGAACCTGCCCACCCCGTGGTTCGTCCAGTTCACCGACGCGCCGCAGGCGACCTGGTCGGACCTCGCCGGCAGCGCCCTGCGGATCGTCCTGGCCGGCGGGGACGCCCTCACCCCCGAGGCGGTCGCCCGGTGGGCGGCGTCGGCGCCGCAACACATCGCCCTGCTCAACGCGTACGGCCCGACGGAGTCGGTGATCACCGCGACCGTCGGCACGGTCTCCGTCGCCGCGGGCGGGGCGGTGCCGGCGTACCCGTCGATCGGCGCGGCCGTACCCGGCCACGAGGTCCTCGTCGTCGACGCCCGGCTGGGCGCGGTCGCCCCCGGGGAGGTCGGCGAGCTGCTCGCCGGCGGGCCGCTCGCCACCGGCTACCTCGCCGACCCCCGGGCCACCGCGTTGGCCTTCGTCCCGCACCCGACGCGACCGGGGCAACGGCTGTACCGCACCGGCGACCTGGTCCGCCACTCGCCCGCCGGCGGTGGGCTGGAGTTCCTGCGCCGCGCCGACGACCAGGTGAAGGTCCGGGGGGTCCGGATCGAGCTCGGTGACGTCGAGGCCGCGTTGCGCGCCCACCCCGACGTCGTCGAGGCCGTGGCCACGGTCACCGACGGCCCCGACCGGCACTTCGTGGGTTGGGTGGTGCTCCGCCCGGGCCGCGCCGTCGGGGAAGCCGAGCTGCGTACTGCGGCGTCCGGCCGGCTGCCGCAGGTCGCCGTGCCCCGCCGGGTGCACGTCCTGGACCACCTGCCGAGGGGCGCCGGGGAGAAACCCGACCGGCAGGCCCTGCGGGAGCGCACCACCGACCCGGCCGCGCCCACCGCCGCCGTGCCCGCCGCCTCCGCGCCCGCGCCCGCCGACGGCGGCGCCGCGACGGTGGCCGCCCTGGCCGGGGAGCTGCTGGGCACCAGCATCGCGGTGGACGGCGACTTCTTCGCCTGTGGCGGGGACTCGCTGAGCGCGGCGCAGCTCGCCGCCCGGTGCGCCGAGGCCTTCCACCGCGACGTCGACCTGGCCACGGTCTTCGCCCATCCCACGCCGGAACGGCTGGCCGCGGCGATCGGCGCGCTACCGGATGCCCCCTCCGGCGACACCGCCGCCAGCCGGCCGGTGCCCCGCCAGCCCGAGCCCGGCACCCGGACGGCGCTGACCCCCACCCAGCAGCGGTTCTGGTTCGCCGTACGGCTCCAGGGACCGGCCGCCCAGGTCGTGCCGATCCCGTTGCGGCTGGCCGGCCCGCTCGACGCGGACGCGCTGCGCGCCGCCCTGGTCGCCCTGCTCAGTCGGCACGGGGTGCTCCGTAGCCGGATCGCCGGGTGGGGCGACGGGGTGCGCGCCGAGGTGCACGACGTCGACGAGGCCGTTCTCGCCGGTCACCTCACCCTCCGCAGGGCCCGGGACGCGGCGGACGCCGACCGGGCCGTGGCCGCGGAGATCCTGCGGTCGTTCGACCTGCGCGAGTCGTGGTTCCGGCCGTACCTGACCGCGCTCGACGGCGGTGAGCACGTGCTGCACCTGGCGGTGCACCACATCGCGGTGGACGGCGACTCGGTCGGCATCCTGGTCCGGGAACTCCTCGACAACTACCAGCGGGCCCGCCGGGGCGAGCCGATCCAGCGGGACCCGGCGATCCAGTATCCGGACGTCGCCTGGTCGCAGGAAGGGACCCGGCGGGCGTCCGACCGGCTGCCCGACGCCGTACGGGCGCTGGCCGGCACGGTCGACCTGGACCTGTCGGCGGCCGACCCGGACCCGGGTGACGCAGCCGCCCGGCGGCTCACGGTGCCGGTCGACGCGCACCTCGCCGACACGGTGGCCCGGCGGCACGGCGTCACCCCGTACTCGGTGGTGATGGCCGCCTGGCAGCGGGCCCTGGCCCGGTGGAGCGGCTGCACCGGCTTCGCCGTCGGGCTGCCGGTGTCGCTGCGCGACGCGACGGGCACCGACATCCCGGGGCCGTTCCTCAACACGGCAGCCGTCCGCGCGGTGCCGGTCGACGGCACCCGCGCCGAGCATCTCGCCCGGGTACAGGAGAGCCTGACGGCGGCGTACGCGTACCGCTTCGTGCCCTTCGACCGGGTGGCGGCGCTCGCCGGCCAGCGGCGGGACCGGGCCGTCCCGGTGTTCCGGACGATGGTGGGCTGGGAGCAGGACCACGAGTCGGCGACCGTGGGTGGCCTGCGGGTGGACTGGTTCGAGCCCACCCCGCTCGGCCTGCCGGCGCCGCTGGTGCTCACCGTCACCGCCAACGGCCGGGCGCACACCCTGGCCGTCCGGTTCGACACCGGCCAGGTGGGCCGGCGCCGGGCCGCCGAGCTGGTGGACCTGCTGGTGGCGGAGCTGGGTGACGAGCCGGGCGTCGAGACCCACGGGGGATGGGCCGGGGTGGTCGACCGGTTCGCCGACCAGGTGGCGCGGCAGCCGGGCGGGCCGGCCGCCGAGCAGGGCGGGCGGGCGTACGACTTCGCGGAGCTGGACCGGCAGGTGGGCGCGGCGGCGGCCGGGCTGCGGGCGTCGGGTGTCGGGCGTGGCGACCTGGTGCTGGTGTCGCTGTCGACCCGGCTGGACACGCTGGTCGCGGCGTACGCACTGTGGCGGCTCGGCGCGGTGTACGTACCGCTCGGCCCGAACCCACCGGTGGACCGGGTACGCCGGATCGCCTCGGTCAGCGCCGCCGGATGGCTCGTCGCCGACGGGGACGCCGGGGAGGTCACCGCCACCGGGGGCGACACCGGCGGGGCGGAGCCGACCCGGATCGCCTGGCCGCTCGACACCCCCGCCGACCCGTCGGACCACGTCGGGTCGGGGCCCACCGGTCACCGCCCGCTGCCGTCCGAGGCGGCGTACGTCATCCACACGTCCGGCTCGACCGGCGAGCCGAAGGGCGTCGTGGTGGAGCACGGCCAGCTCGCCGCGTTCCTCGACGCCTTCGGCACCTACGCCCCGTGGGCGCAGGCCCGGTGCCTGGTCGGGCTCGCCGCGCCGACCTTCGACGCGAGCGTGCTGGAACTCTGCTGGCCGGCCCTGCGCGGCGGCCCGGTCGTCTTCCCGGCCGAGTCGGTCACCTTCGACCCGGCCTCGGTGGTCCGGGCACTCGGCACAGGACGGGGACACGGCTGGCCCACCGCGGCCTTCGCCACCCCCAGCCTCTGGCACGAGGTGCTCCGCCTGGACGGCGACGCCGTGCGTGACGTCGTCGTCGGCACCGGTGGCGAGCCGGTGTCAGCCGATCTCCTGTCCGCGCTGCACACGGCCGGCGCCCGGCCGAGCGTCTTCTACGGCCCGGCCGAGGCGACCGTCATCTGCACCGCCGTCCAGGCCGGTGTCGAACCCGGGTCGGCGATGGTCGGTGCGGCACTGTCGCAGGCCCGGATGCACGTCCTGGACGACGACGCCCGTCCGGCCGCCGAGGGCGAGGCGTACGTGGGCGGGCCACAGGTCGCCCGGGGCTACCTCGGCGCCCCACGGGACACCGCCCTGCGGTTCGTGCCCGACCCGGAGGGCACCGGGGCCCGGATGTACCGCACCGGTGACCGGGTCCGTCGCCGGGCCGACGGCGTGCTGCTCTTCGTCGGCCGCCGCGACGACCAGGTGAAGGTGCGCGGGGTACGGATCGAACTGGGGGAGGTGCAGGCGTGCCTGACCGCCCACCCCGGGGTCGAGGCGGCGGCCGTCGTCCTCGTCGGCGGGGGCGGGACCGCACGGCTGGCCGCCGCCGTGGTGGCCCGTGATCCGGCCGCCGTGCCCGGTGACCTGGCCGTCCAGGTGCGTTCCTGGGCCGAGTCGCGGCTCGTCCCGCAGGCCGTGCCGGTCGTCGTGCCGGTTGCGGCCCTGCCGGTGTCGGAGAACGGCAAGATCGACCGGAAGGCGTTGCTGGCCCGGCTCGGTGAGGAAGCCGCCGAGCCCGACCGGCCCACCGCTCTGGGCGACGACCCCGTCGTCCGGCTGGTCGCCTCGGTGTGGCAGGCGCACCTGCACGCCCCGGTCGCGTCGGCCACCACCGACTTCTTCGAGGCCGGTGGGCACTCGATCGCGCTCCTGCACGTGGTGGAGACCCTCGAGCGCATCTTCAGCATCGACTTCCCGGTGGCGCGGGCGTTCGAGGTGCGGACGGTCACGGCGATGGCGGACGAGATCCGCGCCATCGCCGGCGACAGTGCCGGGCCGACAGCGGGCATCGCGCTGGAGGTATTCGGAGGCAGCCCGCAATGACGTTGCAGCTCAACGACCCGGAGCGGATGGCCGAGTTCCAGCGCCGGTTGGCCGCCGCCGGGCTCGCGCCCCCGGCGAACGGGCCGGCCACGCCCGGCCCGTCGGCCCCGTCGCCCCGGCCGGCCGCCGAGGTCCCTCCTCCCGCCGCCGGGACCGGTGCCGGGCGGCGGACGTTGCAGCCCAGCGAGGCCGGGCTGTGGTTCCTCGACCGGCTGCACCCGGGCAGCCCCGAGTACATCGTGGCCGCCGCCGTCGCCATCCGGGGTGACCTGGACCCGGACCGGCTCGCCGCCGTGTTCGCCGGGCTCGTCGCCCGGCACCCCACGCTGCGTACCCGGTTCGCCGACTCCGACGGCACGGCGTACGCCGAGGTGATGCCGGAGCCGCAGCTCGCGGCCCCGGTCGTCGAGACCGCGCCGGACCTGGACACCTGGTTGTCCGTCGCGGCGGCGGAGCCGTTCGACCTGCGTACCGCCCCGCTGGCGCGGCTGCGGTTGGCCGGTGACGGCACCCGGACCGTCGCCCTGCTGACCGCCCACCACATCGTGGTCGACGGCGCCGCACTGGACACCTTGCTCACCGAGCTGTTCGCCGGGTACGCGGGCGTTCCGCAGGGCGCCGCGCCGGTCGTGCCCCGCGAGCGCCCGGCGCTGTCCCCGTCGCCGGAGAGCGCGGCCTGGTGGCGGGCCAACCTGGACGGGGTCGAGCCCGTCGACCCGCCCACGGTCGGCGCCCGCCCGGCCGGTCCCCGCCGCGGCCGGCGCGTCGGCCACCGCCTCGACGCCGACCTGAACGACGGGATCGACGCCCTCGTGCGGCGCTACGGGGTGACCCGGCCGGCGGTCTTCGCCGCCGCGTACCGGATCCTCCTGCGGGCCGTGTACGGCCACGACGACATCCTCGTCGGCGTCCCGGTCAGTCTCCGCGCGAGGCAGGACGCCGGGGAGCTGGGGAACTTCGTCAACCTGGTCTGCCTGCGCAACCCGACCCGGGCGGCGACCACCGTCGCCGACCTGCTGCGCGCCGAGCACCGGGCGCTGATCGAGGCGATCGCCCACCGGGACACCCCGTTCGACGAGGTGGCCGACCACCTCGCCGGAGGGGCCCGGGGCGGCGACCGGACGCCGGTCCGGGCGGCGTTCAGCCACCACCGCACGCAGGAGCGGGAGGCGGCCCGGGTGGCCGGGCTGGTGGTGGAACGGCTCGACGTCGACCTCGGTACGGCGAAGTTCGACCTGACCCTGCAGGTGGAGGACGCCGGTGCCGGCTCCCGGCTGTGGCTGGAGCACGACGTCGCGGTGCACCCCGCCGACATCGCCCGTTCCCTGCTGGACAGCTACCGGCGGGCGCTGGCCGCGGTGGTGGCCCGACCGGAGGCCACCCTGTCCGCGGTCTGCCTCGACGAACGCCGCCCGGCCGTCGCCCCCGGATGGACCGGGCGCGGGAACCGGGGCGTGGTGGGCTGGTTCGAGGAGACCGCCGCCCGCCACCCCGAGCGGATCGCGGTCGCCGATGGGACCACCTACGGCGAACTCGACGCCTGGGCGGACCAGATCGCCGCCCGGCTGGGCCCGGCCGGCCCGGACGCCCCACCGGTGGCCATCCTCACCGGTCGCACCACCGGGATGCTCGCCGCCATCGTCGCGGTGGCGAAGGCGGGCCGCACCTACGTCCCGCTGGACGCCGAGCACCCCAGGGACCGGATCCGCCAGGTCCTCGACCAGGCGAGGGTCGACACCGTGATCACCGACGCGAGCATCACCGAGGTGCCGCCCGTCGGGCAGGTCGTGGACGCCGACGACTGCCGGCGGTCACCGTGGCCGGGCACCGGAGGGGAGCGGGCGCCGATCCCGTGGTCCGCCCCGCTGTACCGGATCCACACGTCCGGTTCGACCGGCGCCCCGAAGGGCGTCGACGTCACCCACGCCAACCTCGGCTCCCTGATCGACGGGGCGCGGAGCCTGCTCGACCTGCGCCCCGACGACCGGTGGAGCGTGTTCCACTCGGTCGCGTTCGACTTCTCGGTGTGGGAGATCTGGGCGCCGCTGGTCGACGGCGCCACCGTCGTCCTGGTCGACCGGGACACCGCGCGAACGCCCCAGCGGTTCCTCCGGCTGCTCCACGAGGAACGGGTAACCGTCGTCAACCAGACGCCGACCGCGTTCGGGTCGCTGACCCAGGCGGTCACCGAGGACGCCCTCGGGGCGCCGGACTCGCTGCGGCTGGTGGTGTTCGGCGGCGAGGCGCTGCGGCCGGCCACCCTGGCGGGCTGGTTCGACCGGTGCGGTGACCGGACCCCCCGAATGGTCAACATGTACGGCATCACCGAGACGACCGTGCACGTGACGTGGCGGGACATCACCCGCGCGGACGTCGGCGTCGCGAGCCCGATCGGTCGCCCGTTGCCGACCCTGGCCACGGTGGTGGTCGACGCCGACCTCAACCGCCAGCCCGTCGGGTGCGCCGGGGAACTCATGGTCGCCGGCGCCGGCGTGAGCCTCGGGTACGCCGGTTCCCCGGCCCGTACCGCCCTGCGCTTCGTCCCCGACATCACCGGTGGCGGTGGCCGGATGTACCGCACCGGCGACCGGGTCCGGGAGCGCGCCGACGGCGACCTCGACTACCTCGGCCGCGTCGACGCGCAGCTCAAGGTACGCGGATTCCGGATCGAACCCGCCGAGGTCGAGCACGCCCTGCTCGCCCACCCGGACGTGACGGACGCCGCCGTGACCGTCGCCCGGGTCGGGCGGGCCGGCGTCGGGCTGATCGGTTTCGTGCAGGCCGGCGCGGCGGCCGACCCGGATGAGATCCGCGCCTTCGTCGCCGCCCGGCTCCCCGACCACATGGTCCCCCGGGTGCACCGGCTCGACCGGCTGCCCCGCACCGTCAACGGCAAGCTCGACCGGCGGGCCCTGCGGGACCTGGCCGCGGATCTGGCCCCCCAGCGGTCCGGCCCGGCCGACGGCGGCCACCCGGTCGACGACCGGGAACGGGCGGCCGTCGCGGTCTGGCAGGACCTGCTCGGCGTCGCCGACGTCCGGGTGACCGACAACTTCTTCGCCCTCGGCGGGGACTCGATCCTGGCGGTCCAGGCTGCCGCGGCGATGTCCGGCCGGGGACTGCCGGTCACCGTCGCCGACATCTTCGACCACCAGTCGATCCGGAACCTGCTCGCGGCCGTACCCGACACGACCGTGGAGCCGACGGAGGCCGGGACCGGGCCGGCCGCCCCGGCGGACCACCGGCACCTGCTCGCCCCCGCCGACTCCGACCGGCTGCCCGCCGGGGTGGAGGACGCGTACCCGCTGACCCTGTTGCAGCAGGGGATGCTCTTCCACCAGCTGGAACAGAACAGCTACCTGAACGTCACCACCACCCTCGTGCGGTGCGCCGCCTTCGACGGTGAGCTGCTGCGCCAGGCCTTCGACCGGGTCGTCCAGCGGCACCCCGTGCTGCGCAGCGGATTCGACCTCGCCACCTGTTCCGAGCCGCTGCAACTGGTCTGGCGGCACGTCGGCGTCGACCTGCCCGTGGTCGACTGGCGGGGCCGGGGCGACGCCGAGGTCCAACGGGACCTGCGGGCGTGGATGGCCGAGCAGCGTCTCCGGCCGTTCGACCTGACCCGCCCGCCCCTGATCCGGTTCACCGCCCATCGTGTCTCCGACACGGACTTCTGGTTCAGCGCGGTGGAGTGCCACGCCATCCTGGACGGCTGGAGCTTCACCTCCACCCTCACCGAGGTCCTGGAGGAGTACGACCGGGTGTGCGCCGCCGCCCGGGACGACCGGCCACTCGCCCGGCTCGTCCCGCCGCCGGACTCGTTCGGCGACCACGTCTGGCGGGAGCGGCGTGCCCTGGCCGACCCGGCGGCGGTCGAGCTGTTCCGGGACGTCATCGCCCGGGCCCGGCCGGTGCGGATCCCGAACCGGGCCGAGGGGGGCGCGTCCGGGCACCGGCAGCGGGCCCTGCTGCCGCTCGACCCCGAGGTGAAACGCGGGCTGGAGGCGGCGACGACCCGGCTGCGGCTGCCGATGAAGAGCCTGCTGCTGGCGGCGCACGCGGTGGTGATGTCCGTCCTGTCCAACGCGGACGTGATCACCCTGGGGATGGTGACCAACGGCCGGCCGGAGACGGCCGGCGGCACCCAGACCCGGGGCCTGTACCTGAACACCCTGCCGGTGACCGTCACCGTCGGTGGACGCGACTTCGCCGACCTGGCCCGGGCCTGCCTGGCCGAGGAGAGCCGGCTGCTGCGCTTCCGTACCTACCCGGGGGTGGCGACGGAGCTGGCGTTCGGCCGGCAGCCGCTGATGACGACCGCGTTCAACTACACCCGGTTCCATGCGATGAAGCGGGTGAGCAGCGGCGGCGACGTCCGCCGGGTGGGGCACCTGGAGGAGGACGCCCCCACCAACTATCCCCTGTACGTGTCGTTCGACCACGGCGCCGCCGACGACAGCGACCACCTGGCCCTCATTCTGATGGCCTCCCCGCAGCACTTCACCGATGCCGCCGTGGCGTCCCTGATGGCCTGCTACCGCACGGTGCTCACCGCGATGGCCGCCGACCCGAGCCTGTCGGTGGCCGATGTGACATGGTCGACGGGGAACACCCCGGCCGTCGCCCCGGCGCCGGATCCGGGCACCCTGGCGGGGCTGCACGAGACCGTCCTCGACCGGGCGACCCGCTGGCCGGACCAGGTCGCGGTGCGCGACGCCGGTGACGCCGTGCTCACGTACCGGCAACTGGCCGACGCGGTCGGGCGGGGCGCCGGTGGGCTGCGGGCGGCCGGCGTCGGGCGGGGCGACACCGTCGGCGTGTGCCTGCCGCGCGACCACCGGCTGGTGGTGACCATCCTCGCCGTCCTCAGCGTCGGCGCGGTGTACGTCCCGGTCGATCCCGACCTGCCGGTGGCCCGCCAGCGGGTGATCCGTGACCGGGCGGCCCTGCGGTACGTGGTCGCGGCCACCCCCACCCGGTCCCACCTGGACCCGGAACTCCCGGTCCTCGACGTCGACGACCTGGCGGCGCACCCCACGCCGGCCGGGCCGCCGGTCGCCACGCACCCGGGGGAGCTGGCGTACCTGATGTTCACCTCCGGGTCGACCGGGGAGCCGAAGGGCGTCATGGTCCCGCACGGCGCGTTGGCCGCGTTCGACGCCGCGATCGGCGACCGGTACGCACAGGGTGCGGTGATGCTGGCCGCCACCAACGCGTCGTTCGACATCTCCGTCGCGGAACTGCTGATCCCGCTGGCCCACGGCGCCGGGGTGGTGGTCTTCGACCGGGGCGGGCGCTTCGACCCGGACGACTTCGCCACGGTGGTACGCCGCGCCGGGGTGACCATGGTCCAGGCCACCCCCTCGCTCTGGACCGAGCTGCTCGCCGGGGACGCCGACCTCAGCGGGATCGAGGCGTGGACCGGCGGTGAGGCGTTGACCGCCCGGCTGGGACGGTTGCTGCGAGACCGGGCCGGGGCGGTGCACAACTGGTACGGGCCGACCGAGACCACCATCTGGTCCACCGTCCACCCGGTGACCCCGGACGACCTCGACCCGGCGGTGGTGCCGGTCGGCCGGGCGCTGCCCGGCGAGGCCGTCCACGTCCTCGGGTCGGGGCTGCGGCAGGTGCCCGACGAGATGGTCGGTGAGGTGTTCGTCGGCGGTGCCGGCCTGGCCAGGGGCTACCTCGGCGACCCGGCGCGGACCGCCCTGCGGTTCGTCCCCGACCCGTTCGGGGCGCCGGGATCGCGGATGTACCGCACCGGGGACCGGGCCCACCGGCGGGCCGACGGGGTGCTCCACTTCGCCGGCCGCGTCGACGACCAGGTCAAGCTCAACGGGTACCGGATCGAACCGGGGGAGATCGAGGCGGTGCTGGCCGGGCTCGCCGAGGTGGCCCGGGTGGCGGTCGCGGTACGACACGACCAACTCGTGGCGTTCGTCGTCCCGAGGCAGGACGAGCTCGACCTCGCCGCCCTGCGGGGGCGGCTGCGGGACCTGCTCCCCGCCCACCTGGTGCCCCGCCTGGTGCGTGCCGACGATCTGCCGCTGAACGCCAACGGCAAGGTCGACCGGGGGCGGTTGCCGGACGTCGTGTTCACCGAGGACGTGTCGACGGCGACGTTCGTCCCGGCGTCCAGCGCCGCCGAACGGACCCTGGCCGAGGTGTGGCGGGAGGTCCTCGGCGCCGACCGGGTCGGGGTCCACGACAACTTCCTCGACCTCGGCGGGGACTCGATCACCGCGTTGCGGACGGTCGCCCGGGTCAAGGCGCGGGGACTCCAGGTCGCGGTCGCCGACATGCTCGGCCCGCGGACCCTGGCGGAGGTGGCTGCGGGGGCGACCCCGGCTGCCGTCGCCGCCCCGGCCGGTGGCGGGGTGCGGGAGAACGCGGGCGGGGTCGTCGACCCGGCCGGCGAGCCGGAGCGGGCGGCCCGTCCCGCCACGTCGCTCGACGGCGTCGACATCAGTCTGGCCGGTCTCGACGAGGAGACCGCCCGTGCCCTCGTCGCGCGGCTGAGCAGCAACGGAGAGGAGCTTTCCCGATGAGCGGCCCGAGCCCGGTCGAGGCGATCTACCCGCTGACCCCGCTACAGGAGGGGATGCTGCTGGAGTCCCTCGACGCCGGCGATGCCCGTGCGTACCTCAGCCAGGTCCGCTACACCCTGCGCGGGGCGGTGGACGCCGAGGCGCTGCGCTCGGCGTGGACCGCGGTCGCCGCCAAGCACCAGGCGCTGCGGGCCTGCGTGGCGTACACCGGGCTGACCGCCCCGGTGCAGGCTGTGTACCGGCAGCCGTTCGACCTGGTCGAGGTCGTCGACGGGGTGCACGACGACGACGCCCTCGACGAGCACCTCCGGCGGGACCTGGACGCCGGGTTCGACCTGGAGCGTGCGCCCCTGCACCGGGTGCGGCTGCTCGAACGCGCCGACGGCACGTGGGAGATGGTGTGGACCTCCCACCACATCATGATCGACGGATGGTCCATCCCGATCGTGGTCAGTGACGTCTTCGTCGCGTACGGCCAGCGGTGCTCCGGGGTCCCGATCGATCTTCTCCCGACGGCCGACTACCGCGACTACCTGCGGTGGACCGCCGGACGCGACCGGGGGCAGGTGCTGGAGCACTGGCGGCGGGCGCTGCGGGGGTTCACCGAGCCGACGCCCCTGCCGGCGCCGGCGCCGGGTGCGGTCGCCCGGGGCCGCCAGGTCCTCGCCGCGACCCTGCCGGCCGCGGACTCGAGCCGGCTCGTCCAGCGGGCCAAGCAGGAACGAGTCACCCTCAACACCCTGATCCAGGCCGCGTGGACGGTCGTCCTGGCCCGGTTCAGTGGCCGCGACGACGTGTTGTTCGGCGCGACCGTCTCCGGCCGGCCGGCGGCCGTGCCCGGCGCGGAGACGATGGTCGGCCTGTTCATCAACACCCTTCCGGTACGGGTCCGGCTGCCCAGGCGGGTGCCGGTGGCGACCTGGTTGCAGGACCTCCAGCGGCGTTTCCTGGCCAGCCGGGAGTACGAGGAGGCGTCGCTGCGCGACATCCGGTCGGTGGCCGAGGTGCCCCGACAGCGGAGCCTCTTCGAGTCCATCGTGGTGGTCGAGAACTACCCGCTGATCACCGACGACCGGTTCGGCGACCGGCGTCCCCCGGTGGACATCGTCGCGGCCACCTCCCGGGAGGAACTCGCCCACCCGCTCGTACTCAGCGTGACCGGCGGCGGGGAGACGGCGGTCGAGTTGTTCCACGACGACGCCAAGGTCCCGGCTCTGGCGGCGCAGGCGATGCTCGACGGGTTCGTCGCGGTGCTCCGGACCCTGGCCGACGGCAGCGCGGCCGGCGTGTCCGACCTGCTGGCGGCGGTGCCGGCGGCGACGCCGCTGACCGGCGGGACGCCGGCCGTCGCAGAGCCGCCGCTGGTCCCGGCGGTCGTCCGGGCCATGGCGGCGGCGTCCCCCGACGCGGTGGCGGTGGTCGACGGTCCCCGTCGGGTGAGTTACGCGGCGCTGGTCGACGCCGCCGACCGGGGGGCCGGACGGCTGCGCCGGCACGGTGTCGTGACCGGCGCGACGGTCGCCCTGCTCGCCGATCGTGGCGTCGACCGGGTCGCGGCGACCCTGGCGGTGTGGTTCGCCGGGGGCCAGTTCGTGCCGCTGGATCCGGCCTGGCCGGCGGCCCGGACCACCGCGCTGCTGGCCCAGGTCGAGCCCGCCGTGGTGCTCACCGACGATCCGGCGCTTGCGGCCACCGACGCCCCGGTGCTGTCCCTGACCGGCCTCCTCGCTGACCCCGACCCCGATACCGGCCACGCGGCCGGGGCGGTCGCCGACGTCGACGCCGATGCCGGCAGCCGTGGCGGTGCCCACCGCGCCGTCGTGCCGGCCGAGCAGGCGTGTGGTCCGGTGGCGGCGGGCCGCACCGACGCGGCGTACACGATCTTCACCTCGGGGACCACCGGGCGGTCCAAGCCGGTCGTCGTCGAGCACGGGGCCCTCGCCGTCGCGGTGGCGGGGTGGGAGACGGCCCACTCGTTCGCCGCCCGCACCCGCAACCACCTGCATCTGGCCAACCCGGCCTTCGACGTGGCGATCGCCGAGGTGCTCCGGGCACTGTGCGCCGGCCGGACGGTGGTCGTGGCCTCCCGGGCGGCCGGGGAGGATCCGGCGGCGCTGCTCGACCTGATCCTCGACGAGCAGGTCGACGTCGTGGACGTCCCGCCCAGCCTGCTGCGTCCCCTGATGGACGAGGTCGAGCTGTCCGGGCAGCGCCTCGACCAGCTCAGCGCCGTCCTGATCGGCGGGGAGTCCTGGTTCGCCCGCGACTACGTCCGCCTCGCCGAGGTCGCCGGCGCGCGGACCCGGGTCGTCAACGCGTACGGCATCACCGAGACCAGCATCGACAGCGCGTACGCGGTCCTCGGCACCGTCGCCGGCCAGGCCGAGACGCTCTGGCTGGACGCCACGTACCCGGGGGTGGACGCGCTCCTCGTGGACGGCGCCGGCAGGCAGGTCCCGGTGGGGGCCCGGGGCGAGGTGTGGCTCAGCGGCCCCACGCTCGCCCGCGGATACGACCGGGATCCCGCCCGCACCGCCCTGCGGTTCGTTCCCGACGCCCGCCCCGGCCGCGTCGGCTCGCGGGCGTACCGCACCGGTGACCTGGGCACCGTCGACGGGCGGGGACGGCTGCACCTGCTGGGCCGGGTCGACGCGCAACTGTCGGTCAACGGGCACCGGATCGAGCCGCAGGAGGTGGAGGCGGCCCTCGTCCTGCACCCGGACGTGGCCGGCGCCGCGGTCACGGTGCGCGACGGACACCTGGTGGCGTTCGTGACCTCCCCGACGGCAGCCCTGGACACCGAGCAGGTCCGGGCCCACCTGCGCGCCCTGCTGCCGTCGTACGCGGTGCCGATGCTGGTCCGGATCGACGCTCTGCCGGTCACCGCGAACGGCAAGCTGGACCGCGCGGCGCTGCCGGCCACCGTGGACGGCTCCACCGCTGTCACCGGCCACGTCGAGCCGTCCACCCCGACCGAGCGGATCCTGGTCGACGTGTGGCGGGAGGTCCTCGGGGCCGAACTGGTCGGTGTCCGGGACAACTTCTTCGACCTCGGCGGCGACTCGATCGCCGGGCTGCGGGTCAAGGGCCGGGCCGCCGGGCAGGGCATCGACCTGCAACCGCGCGACGTGTTCACCTACCAGACGGTGGCCGAACTGGCCGCGTACGTGGACAGCCGGGAGTCCGACACCGCCGTCGCGACCCTGCACCACGAGGGCGAAGTCCCGCTGCTGCCGATCCAGCGGCTGTTCCTGGACCACGCCGGTGCGGATCCGGCCCACTTCGACATGGCCCAGGGCGTACGGGTGGACCGGGTCCTCGACCCGGCGACCGTCCGGGCGGCGCTGGAGGCGGTCGCCCGCCGGCACGGCGCCCTGCGGACCCGGTTCCGGCGCACCTCCGACGGCTGGCGGCAGTGGGTCGAGGCGGACCCCGACCCGCTGGTGACCTTCCAGGTGGTGGACCTGCGGGGGCGGCCCGACGACCGGGCGGCCACGCACCAGGCCCTGCTCGCCGGCCACCGTTCCGGCCACGACCTGGCCGGCAGCCCGCTCTGGTCCTGCCTGACGGTGCTCGACGACCAGGAGACGACCCTCTACTTCGCCGTGCACCACCTGGTCATGGACATCTACTCGTGGCGGTTGGTGGTCCAGGACTTCCTCGGCAACTACGCCGCCCTGACCGCCGGTGAACCACCCCGGGACACGCCGATGCCCGGCTACCCCGAGTACGCCCTCGCGGCGGCCGCGCAGATCGGCTCCCTGCGGGAGTCGGAGTCGGCCTGGCTGTCGACGATCGGCACCCCCCGGCCGGTCCCGACCACCCTGTCCGGCGGGGAGAACACCCTGGCCGGGGTCCGCAGCGTCGAGGGGGCGGTGTCCCCGGCGGCCACCGACACGCTGCACCGGCTGCGGGCCGGCGGCGGCACCGCCAGCCCGGTCCTGGTCACCCTCCTGGCCGGGTTCTCCCGCGCCTACAGCCGGTGGTCGGGGGAGGACCTGTACCTGTTCGTGGAGACCCACGGCCGGGACACCGCCCTGGGCGGGGTGGACACCAGCGCCGCCGTCGGGTGGTTCACCGCGCTGTACCCGGCGACGGTGCCGTACCGGCCCACCGAGTCCTTCTCCGACACCTGGTGGCGGGTGCGCCGGCTGGTGGAGTCCGTGCCCCGCCCGGTGTCGTCGTTCGGGCTGCTCCGCGACGCCGAGCCGCGCTCGGCGCTGGCCGACGTCCCGCTGCCACAGATCGCGCTGAACCACACCGGGACCATGTCGGCCGACGTCGACGGCTCCGACCGGCACGGGCTGAGCGTCGTGCCGGTGCCGTCGCTGACCGCCGACCCGACCACCCGCCGCGACCAGCTGATCGACGTGGAGACCGGCGTGGCGGACGGCCGGTTCCAGTTCGCCGTCAACTACAGCTCGGCGCACTTCGACCAGGCCGGCATCGAGAAGTTCGCCGCCCTGTTCTGCGAGGAGCTGGAGAACCTGCCTGACCACATCGAGGAGGAGAAGACCCATGGCGCTCTTTGACGAGGACGACGACACCATCATCTACGCCGTCGTGGTCAACCACGAGGAGCAGTACTCCGTCTGGCCGGTCGACCGGGACGTGCCGGAGGGGTGGCGTGAGGTCGGGGTGACCGGACGCGTCCGCGAGTGCCTCGACCACATCGAGAAGGTGTGGGTGGACATGCGCCCGCTCAGCCTCCGCCGGGCACTGGAACCACAGTGACCGCCACCGCCACCGCCACCGTCGCCCACGCCCCGCACGAACGGGCCGGCCCACTGCCCTACGGGCCGGACTGGGCGATCCTGCCGTCGGTCTTCGCCCGGGTGGCCGGCATGCCGATGGACTGGCTTCTCGTCGAGCCGGCGGCCGACCACGCCTCCGCACGGGCCGCCGGGGAACGGGCCCTGGCCGAGATCGTCCGGCAGCCCCTGTTCGCCGAGGCGTTGACCTGGCAGAACCGGGGCATGTTCCAGCAGGCGCGGCGGAACCTCGACTCCGCGCGCCCGTACCGGCGCCGCGAGGCGCAGCGTCGGCTCTGGGCGTACGCGGCCCGGTACTGCGCGAAGAACGACACCATCGGGTTCTTCGGGCCGATCGTCTGGGGAACGGTCACCACCGGCGCCACCGACATCGGTCCGGTGACCGGCCGGCTGCTGCGGCGTGGGGTGTTCTTCGAGCACTGGGCGCTGCGGGCGGCTGCCGCCGCGATCGAGACCCGGCACGGCCTCGACCCGTGGACCGTCCCGAGGCTGGCCGCCGGGGTGACCGTCGTCGTCGACGGGGTGCTGCTGGCCGACAACGCCCCGTTGCGGCTGGCGGCACTGCCGCGCCGGGTCGTCGAGGCGTGCGACGGCACCCGGACCGTCGCCGACGTGGTGGACGAACTCGCCGAGCACCCCGCGTCGGAGGTCGACGCCGCACTGACCCGGCTGCGGGCGATGGGAGTCCTCACCGCCGGGCTGGTGGTGCCCCGGCGGATCGACCCGGAGGCGCACCTGCGTGGCCAGCTCGCCCGGGTCGCCGACTCGCGACGCCGGGTGGCGGCGCAGGCCGACCTGGCCGAGTTGGTGGCGGCCCGGGACCGGGTCGCCGACGCCGCCGGGGACGCCGATCGGCTCGCCGAGGCCCTCGATGGCCTCGACCAGTCGTTCGTCGGGATCACCGGCGGCGCTCCCCAGCGCGGTGCTGCCGGCCAGTTCTACGCCGGGCGGGGAGTGGCCTACGAGGACTGCCTCGGCGATCTGCCGGTCCGCCTCGGCGCCGACGTGCTGGACCGGATCCGTCCCGCCCTGGAACTGTTGCTGTTCAGCGCGGCCTGGTTCATCCGCGCGGTGGCCCAGGAGTACGAGCGGTTCGTCGCGGACCTGGTCACCGCGAAGGAGCCGGCAACCGGCGCCGGGCTACCGCTGTCGGAGGTTCTGACGGCGGTGGCCGGCACCACCGGGTGGGGTGTCTGGTCCCCGGCCGACGCTGTCGCCGAGCGGCTGCGCCGGACCTGGCACACCCTCCTGGTCGGCGGATCCGACCCGGGCCGGCGGCGGATCCGGCACGACTCGGCCGCCCTGCGCGCCGAGGTCGAGTCCGCCTTCGCCCACGACGTGATGGGGTGGCGCGGCACCCGGCTGTACAGCCCCGACCTGATGATCGCCGCCCGGTCGGCGGCGGACCTGCGCGACGGGCGGTTCCTGGCTGTCCTCGGCGAACTGCACCCGGCCCACAACACGATGGACGTGGTGGCCGCCGACGCCTGGCACCCGGACCGCGACCGGTGGCACGGATGGCTGGACGGCAGTGCCCCCGCCGACCGGGTGACGCCCCTGTACCCGCTGGACCACGAGCAGATCAACTCCCGGACCGTCCCGCCGTCGGCGTACCTGTCGCCGTCCGCCACCTACCTGGGGCTGGGCTCCGGCGTGCCGTACCACCCGCGGGGCGCCCGGCTGATCCCGGTGTCGGCGCTGCGCGCGACCCGCGTCGGCGACCGGGTGGTCATCACCTCGGCGGTCGACCCGGAGTACGCCGCCGACGTGGCCACCGTCTTCGGCGAACTGCTGGCCAACGCGGCGGCCACCCGGTTCGGGCTCCTGCCGGCCGCCGACCACCGCCCCCGGCTGTGCATCGACGACCTGGTGGTGCAGCGGGAGAGCTGGACGATGCCCTACCCCGAGTTGCCCTCCCCAGGGCAGAGCCTCGACCCGGCGTACAACGTGATACGGGCGATCGGCGCGGCCCGGGACATGCCCCGGCACGTGTTCGTGACCGTCGGCGGCGAGCGCAAGCCGTTCCACCTGGACTTCGACAATCCGCTGTCGGTGGGGGTGTTGATCTCCCACCTCCGGCGACAGCGCCGCGTCGACCCGGCCGGTCGGGTCACCTTCGTGGAGATGCTGCCGGACCCCGACCAGCTCTGGCTGACCGACGCGGCGGGCCGCCGGTACACCGCCGAGTTCCGGATCACCTGCGTCGACCAGCGGAGCACCGGCAACGGGCACCCCTCGTCCCCGGGAGTGCGACGATGAGTGCCGCCCGTCTCGTTCCCGCGCCGGGCCCCGCCGACGACCGCCCGGTGCTGGTCGTCGTCCCGTACGCCGGCAGCGGCGTCGCGCCGTTCCGAACCTGGGGCCCCGAGCTGGCGAGCCTGGCCACGGTCACCGCCGTCCTGCTCCCGGGCCGGGAACAGCTGTTCGGCGAGCCGTTGCTGACCTCGATGACCGACGTCCTGCGCGGGCTGACCCCTCAGGTCGCCGCGCTGCGACCCCGGCCGGTGGTGCTGTTCGGGCACAGTCTGGGCGCGCTGATCGCCTTCGGCCTGGCCCGCGAGCTGCGCCGGGAGGGCGTTCCGCCAGCCGCTCTGATCGTCTCCGGAGCCGGTAGCCCCTGCCGCAGGGATCCCACCGACATGATCCATCTGCTCGGCGACGACGCCCTGCTGCAACGCACCGTCGACTACGACGGGATGCCTCCGGAGTTGCTGGCCGACCGCGACCTGTCGGCCATGTTCATCCCGATCCTGCGCGCCGACTTCCAGGTCCTGGAGACGTGGGTCGTGGACCCGCTGCCGCCGCTGGACCTTCCGGTGACGGTGCTGCGCGGGGTCAGCGACACCTCGGTCACCGACCACCAGGCCGACGGGTGGCGTACCCACACCGTCGCGCCGCCCGTCGAACGCTTCCTCCCCGGCGGGCACTTCTTCGTCCACACCGCGCGTGAGCAGGTGCTCCACGCCGTCCGCGACGTGCTGGCCGCCGTGCCCCGCCGCGCACACACCTGACCCCGCGACACAACGATAAGGAGAAGCACCTTGTACGCGATCTCTCTGACCCGTCATGGTCCCGAAGGCCTGGAGATCCACGACGTCCCGGTTCCCGTCGCCGTCGGCAGCCAGGTGCTGCTGAAGGTCAGCAGCGCGGGCGTCAACTTCTCCGACGTCCACATCGTCGAGGGGACCTACTCGCTCAAGCCGCCGCTGCCGTACCGCCCCGGGATCGAGGCGGTCGGCATCGCCCCCGACGGCCGCCGGATGCTGGGCCGGGCCAGGCAGGCGGCCTGGGGGGAGTTGTGCATCGCCGAGCAGCACATCGAGCTGCCCGACTTCGTCTCCGACCGGGCCGCCCTCGCGATGGCCACCCAGGGGTTCACCGCCTGGCACATCCTGCGCACCATCGCCCGGGTCACCCGTAGGGACACCGTCGCGGTGATGGCCGCCGCCGGTGGCGTCGGGTCGATCGCCGTGCAGCTCGCCAAGGCGTGGGGAGCCCGGCGGGTGATCGGCGCCGCGTCCACCCCGGAGAAGCGCAAGCACGCCGTCGCGCTGGGCGCCGACGAGACGGTGGACTCCACCACCACCGACATCGGCGCGGCCCTGGTAGAGGCGAACGGGGGCCACCTGGTCGACGTGATCCTGGAGATGCACGGCGGCAGGCAGCTCGACTCGGCCCTTGCCGCGCTGGCGCCCTGCGGGCGCCTGGTGTCCTACGGCGCGACCTCGGGGGAGCCCAGCACCCCGATCCGTCCCGAGTCGCTGATGGCCGGCACCCGCACCATCGCCGGTTTCTCCGCGTTCAACCTGGTCTCCGAGCGGATCGAGGTGTTCCCGGAGACGATGGTGGCACTGTTCGGCATGATCAAGAAGGGCCAGCTCGACATGGAGACGGGCCCCTCGTACCCGTTCCGGGACGTCGCGCAGGCCGTCACCGACATGCGGGCGCGGCTCACGACCGGCAAGGTCACTCTGGACTTCGCGGGCTGAGCCGGATGGAAGCCGTACCCGCCGGGATCCCCGCCGCCCTGTGTCACGCCGTGGCCGCCCACCCCGACCGCACGGCGCTGGTCGTCGCCGACGACGCTGTCACGTACGCCGAACTCGGCCGGCGGATCGACGCGGTGGCCGTCGCCCTGGCCGGGTACGGGGTGGGCCGGGGCGACCTGGTGGGCATCCGCCTGGACCGTTCCGTCGACATGGTGGTGGCCCTGTTCGGGGTGCTACGGGCGGGGGCGGCGTACGTCCCGGTCGACCCGGCGCATCCGCCCCGGCGCCAGGCAGCGGTCCTGGCGGAGGCGGGTGTCACCCGGCTGATCACCGAACCGGGCACCCCGACCGGCCTGGACGTCGTGGTGCCGGAGCTGGCCGAGGCGCTGCGCGGGACGGTCACCGCCGATGCCGCCGCGCTCGCCCGGCTGCCCGAGGTCACGGCTGCCGACCTGGCGTACGTGGTGTTCACCTCGGGAACCACCGGCCGGCCGAAGGGGGCGATGGTGCCGCACGGGGCGGTCCTCGCCCTGGCGGGCGGGCTCCTCGCCGGCGGGGCGGCCGGGCCGGGACACGACGTGGTGGCGTGGAACGCCAGCCTCTCCTTCGACGCCTCGGTGCAGCAGTGGTCGCGGCTGCTGCGTGGGGACACGGTGGTGCTGCTCCGCGAGGCCGAACGGCTCGACCCGGCCGTGTTCGCTGAGGTGCTGCGCACCCGTCGGGTCACCGACTTCGACATCACCCCCACCCACCTGCGGGCCCTGCTGCCGCACCTGGAGCAGGCCGGGGACCTGCGCATCCTGGTCGGCGGCGAGGCCATCGGGGGCGGCCTGTGGGCGGAGCTGGCCGCCCGGGCCGGGACGACGGCGTACAACGTCTACGGGCCGACCGAGTGCACCGTGAACGCGGCGGTGGCCCGGATCGGTGCGGCCGGCCCACCGGTGATCGGCCGGCCCCTGCCCGGCGTCGGTGCCCGGGTGGTCGACCCGGCGCTGAACGAGGCGGGGCCGCAGGAGTTGGGCGAACTGCTCCTCTCCGGCCCCCAGGTCGCCTGGGGATACCTGGGACGGCCGGCGGCGACCGCCCTGGCGTTCGTGCCGGACGCCGACGCCGGGCCGGGCGGGCGGGCGTACCGCACCGGCGACCTGGTGCGGCGGCTGCCCGACGGGGTCCTGGAATACCACGGCCGCCGGGACCAGCAGGTGAAGATCCGGGGGGTACGGATCGAGCTGGGCGAGGTCGAGCACGCGTTGCGCCGACTGCCCGGCGTGACCGACGCGGTGGCGGTGGTCCGCGACGACGCCGTCGTGGCGGGGGTGACCGGGCGGCCCGACCCGGGTGCCTGGCGCGCCGACCTGGCCGGTGTCCTGCCGGCCGTCGCCGTACCCACCGACCTGGTGGTCCTGGCGACGCTGCCGCGCAACGCCAGCGGCAAGGTCGACCGGACAGCTGTCTCCGCCCTGCTCCGCGACGGCCGTACGGCCCCGGTCGACCCGGCCCCCGCCGGGTCCGCCGCACCGCCGATGACCGATCGGGAACGCTACGTCGCCCGGCTCTGGACGGAGGTCTTCGGGGCCCGCGACCTCAGCGTGGACAGCGAGTTCGCCGCGCACGGCGGGCACTCCCTGTCCGCGATGGTCGTCGCCGGTCGGGTGGCCCGGGAGACCGGGCTGGCCGTCACCGTCGCCGACGTGCTCGCCGAGCCCACGATCGGCGGGTTCGCCGCCCTCCTCGACGTCCGGCCCGCCGCTGCCGCGCCACCGCGACCCACCCGCCCGGTCACCGGTGCCCGCCGCAGCGCTCCGCTGGCTCCCCAGCAGGAGGGGCTGTTCCTGCTCCACCAGATGTACCCGCACTGCTCCGCCTACCACGTCCCGGCGCTGCTGCGCCTGCACGGTCCGGTCGACCTCGACCGCCTCGACCGCGCGGTCGCCACTGTGCTGGGCAGGCACGCCGCCCTGCGGACCCGGGTCGGGACGGTCGCCAGCCGGCCGGTCCAACTGGTCGCGGACCCGCCGGAGGACGGCGGCCTGGTGGTGGCCGACCCCGCCAGCACCGTCGAGGACTGGGCGACCGAGGTGGTACGCCGTCCGTTCCGGCTGGACACCGGCCCGCTGTTCCGGGCGGAGGTGCTGGTCACCGGAGCGGACACCTGCCTCCTCGCCCTGGTCGGGCACCACATCGTGGTCGACGGCTGGTCCATCGAGGTGGTCCAGCGCGACATCGGTCGGGCGTACCGGGGCGAGAGCCTCCCCGAGCCGGTGCAGTTCCCCGCGGTCGCCGCCGCCGCCCGCTCCCCGGAGCACCGGGCCGTGGTGGACTCGGAACTCGCCTGGTGGCGGAAGCGGCTGGCGGACCTGCCCGCGCCGGTCCGGCTGCCGTTCGTCCGCCGCCGTCCGGTCACCCCCCGGTTCCGGGCCGGGCGGGTCGCCCACCGGCTCCCCGAACGGGTGGCCGGAGAACTGCGCGACCTCGCGGTACGCAGCCGGGTGCCGCTGTTCCCCCTGCTCGCCCTGGGCCTCGCGACGGTGCTCAACCGGTACACCGGCCAGGACGACCTGGTCATCGGCACCCCGGTCGCGGACCGGGACGACACGGACCTGGCCGACTCGGTGGGGTTCTACAACAACTCGCTGGTCCTGCGCCTGGCCGTGGACCGGAACCGGTCGGTGGGGGAGAACCTGCGCGTGGTGGCCGACGAGGTCGCCTCTGCCCTGGCCCACCGGCACGTGCCCTTCGACGAACTGGTCCGGGAACTCGCCCCGCCCCGGATCGCCTCGGCCAACCCGATCTTCCAGATCTGGTGCAACCTGCTGTCGTATCCGGCGACGCCGCTGGACCTCGGCCCCGGGACGCGGGTCGAGGTGCTCACCCCGCCGATGCCGGGGGCGTTGTTCGACATCTCGGCGTACTTCACCGACGACCGCGACGGTGTGGGGCTGGAACTGGTCTACGACCTGGACCTGTTCGACCACGACCGGATCGGGGCACTGGCCGCCGACTGTGTCCGGGTGCTCACCGACCTTCCTCGCGACGCCAGCCGGCTGCTCGGCGACGTCGGCCGGGCCGACGCGAGCCCGGCGCGGTCCCCGTGGCGGGCGTACCCGCCGGTCAGCTCGTCGTCGGCGGAACTCGGGCGCACCCTCCTGGCCGCCCTGCGGCGCACCGGGAGCCGTCCTGCGGCGGTGGCCGGCGACGAGGCGGTGTCGGGCGAGGGGCTCGCCGCGACCGTGGTCGACCTCGGGGCGGCGCTGGACCGCGCCGACCCGGGGCGACGGCGTGCGGTGGCGGTGCTGGGCGGCCGAAGCCCGGCGCTGGTCGCGGCCCTGGTGGCCGCGCTGGCCGGGGCCAGGACGTTTTTGCTGGTCGACGCCGGGCTGCCGCCGATCCGCCGGGAACGGATGCTGGCGACCGCCGGAGATCCGCTCGTGGTCGACGCCACCGGCGACCGCCCGGTCGTGCTCGTCGCACCGCCCGCCGACGACCCGTCGGACGGCACCCCCGCCGTCGATGCCTCGGCCGTCGGTGCCCGGGCGGGTGTGGCGGGGGCGGCATCGGTGGCCGGCCGGGGGGCGCTGCCCGCCGGGGCGGCGTACCTCGCGTTCACCTCCGGCAGCACCGGTCGTCCCAGGGCTGTGGCGGCCTCGGCGGCCCCGCTGGCGGCGCTGCTCCAGTGGTACCCGGCCGCCTACCGGCTCACCGGGGAGGACCGGTTCTCCGCGCTCGCCGGGGTCGGCCACGACCCCCTGCTCCGTGAGGTGCTGGTGGCGGTGGCGGTGGGTGCGCCGGTGCACCTGCCGGCAGCCTCGGAGGCGGCGTCGCCGACCGCGCTGCTCCGCTGGCTGGCGCTGCGGCGGATCACCGTCCTGCACCTGAGCCCCGCCCTGGGACGGCTGCTCGTTGCGGCCGGGCAGGCGGCCGGCACCCGGCTGGCCGACGTCCGGCTGGTCGCCTTCGGGGGTGGCGCGGTGGATGCCCGGGACGTCGCCGGCGTCGCCCAGCTCTGTCCCGGGGCACGGGTGGTGTCGCACTACGGTGCCACCGAGACGCCCCAGGTGGCCGCCACGATCGACCACGGCCACCCCCGCCCCCGGGAGAGTGCCGACGCTCGGCCGCTGATCGGTCCCGCCTCGCCCACCGCCGAGCTGCTGCTCACCGACGACAACGGGCGGCCGGTACCGGTCAACGCGGTGGGCGAGATCCGGGTCCGCAGCCCGTACCTGGCGCTCGGATATCCGGGGGACCCGGCTGGCACGGCCCACCGGTTCGGGCCGGACCCGCACGGTGAGGACGGCGTGCGGGCGTACCGGACCGGGGACCTCGGGATGGCCCGGCCGGACGGCACCATCGAGTTCCGGGGACGGGCCGACCGGCAGGTCAGCCTCAACGGCACCCGCGTCGAGCTGGGCGAGATCGAGGCGGTGCTGCGGGAGCACCCCGACGTGACCGATTGCCTCGTCCTCGCCGACGACACAGGCGGGGTCACCGCGTACGTCGCCGGGCTGCCGGAGCTGACCGCGGACGCGATGCGCCGACACCTCGCCGGCATGCTGCCGGCCACCATGCACCCCGGTGACCTGCGGATCCTGGCCGCCATGCCGCTCACCCCGAACGGCAAGCCGGACGTCGTCGCCCTGCGCGCGATGGCCGCCCCGGCACCCGTCCGCGCGGACGGGCCCATGGTGTCGCTGGTCGAGCGGGTCTGCGCCGCGGCCCTGGGCCGCGACAGCCTCGAACCGGACGTCAACTTCTTCGACGCCGGTGGTTCCTCGCTCGGGCTGATCGAGGTGGAGGCCCGGCTCAGTCGTGCCCTGGGCACTTCCGTCGGGCTGGCCACCCTGTTCCAGAACCCGACCGTCCGATCGCTGGCGGCGGCCGTCGACCGGGTCGGTGTCCGGCCATCGAGAGAGGGAGATCCGCGGTGAGCAGCCCGGAAGACCGACCGGCCCTGATCCTCGTCGGGTACGCGCAGAGTTGGCTGCCGTTGCTGCGCCGCACCGCCGACGACCTGCGGGTGGTCATCATCGAGGAGCCGGCCGTGGTGCATGCCCGGGGCGCCCGCGCCAACCTGGCCGCCCACTGGCCCGACTACGAGCTGTACGAGCTGGACTTCCGCCGCCCGATGGCAGCCGACCTGTTCCACGTCTGGCATCCGGACCTGCGGATCCGGGCGGTCGTCCCGGTCGACGACGCGGGGATGGTGTTCGCGGCGCGGTTGGCGGAGCGCCTCGGCCTGCCCGGCGCCGGACCGACGCCGGCGGAGATCCTCTACGACAAGTTCCGCCTGCGTCAGGTGGCGCAGGCTGGTGGCGTCGCGGGCCCGCAGTGGCGCCTCGTCCGCTCACCCGCTGACGCGGTGGCCTTCGCCGAACGGGTGCCCGGCGATCTGGTGCTCAAGCCGACCGCGCGGGCGGGCTCGTCCGGTGTGCAGATCCTCCGGGACGTCGCCGAGGTCGATGCGGGATGGGAGCGGATGGTAGCCCCGCCGTCGCACAGCAGCACGCGCCTGCCGACGGTGGAGTCCTACCTGGCCGAACGGCGCATGACCGGGCGGCAGTACAACGTGAACCTGCTGGTGCGTCGGGGTGAGGTGCTGTTCCGCAGCGTCGTCGCCACCGAGGTCGCCCCGGGCACTCATCCGGTGTCGTTGACCGAGACCATCGACCCGGAACTGCCGCCGGCACGGTACGCCCTCCTGATCGCCGAGGCGGAGCGGCTGGTCGGCGCGACCGACTTCGACACGGGGTTCATCCACAGTGAGTGGATCGTCGAGGACGGCGTGGTCCGGCTGGTGGAGTGCGCGGGCCGCCTCGCCGGTGGCCCGATCATGATGATGATCGGGCACGCGTACGGCTACGACATCCTCGCGGCGTACCTGGCCGTGATGGCCGGCGAGCCGCTGGAAGTGACCCCGCCGGCCCGGCCGCGCCTGGCCGTGACGCTGCTGACCAAGCACGTCCGGCCAGGGCTGGTGACGGCGGTCACCGGTGCCGAGGCCGCCCGGGCCCGGGTCGGTGTCCTGTCCCTGGAGGTCGCGGTCACCGAGGGAGACCGGGTGGGGGAGTTGGTCTCGCTGCCGAACGTGGCCGCCAAGGTGGTCGCGATCGGCCGTACCGTAGCCGAGGCCCGACGGTACGGCGAGGACGCCCTTGCCGTCCTCGACATCAGCACCGTCTGCCCTGGCGCCGAGGACGGCCGGAAGGGGAGTGCGGCATGAGCGCCGACCAGCAGCCCGACGTCATTCTCGTCGGGTACGGGCGGTCCTGGCTGCCCCACGTGCGCCGGCTCTGGGGGGACGTGCGGGTCCTGTTCGTCGTCGAGCCCACGGTGGCCCGGGCCTGGCGGGTCCGCGAGTACCTTGCCGCCGACTGGCCGCAGCACGAGCTGTACGAGCTGGACTACCGCCGGCCGCTGGCCGCCGACCTCTTCCACCTGTGGCATCCGGACCTGCGCCCCGGCGCGGTGGTGCCCATCGACGACACCGGGGTGGTCTTCGCCGCCCGGCTGTCCGAGCGGCTGGGGATACCGGGCGCGGGCAGCAGCCCCGCGGCGATCCTCGCCGACAAGTGGCGGCTGCGCCAGCTCGCGGACGCCGTCGGAGTGGGTGCTCCCCAGTGGCGGGTGGCCCGGTCGGTGGCCGACGCGGTGGCCTTCGCCGAGCAGGTCGGCGGGGAGGTGGTGGTCAAGCCGAGCGCGCGGGCCGGCTCGTCCGGTGTGGAGATCGTCGCCGATCCGGCGGACATCCCCGCGGCCTGGGACCGGTTGACGCGGGGCCTCCCGGACCAGGGAGTGGGTCGGCCGGAGCCCGAGACCTACCTGGTGGAACGCCGGGTCGTCGGCGCCCAGTACAGCACCAACACGCTGGTCGTCGACGGTGAGGTGCGGTTCGAGAACGTGACCGGCGCGCAGGTGTCCAGGGGGCGGCATCCGGTGCCGCTGACCCACGTGGTGGCACCGGACCTGCCGCCGACGCTGTCGGCCGAACTGAGGGATCAGAGCCGGCAGCTGATCGCCGCCACCGGATTCCGCACCGGGTTCGTCCACATCGAGTGGATAGTGGAGAACGGCACGCCCCAGCTCATCGAGGGAGCCGGGCGACTCCCCGGCGGCCTGATGGTGCTGCTGATCGGTCATGCCCATCTGGTCGACACGATGGCCGAGTACCTGGCGGCGATGGCTGGTCAGCCGGTTGCCCCGGTGGGTCCGCGCCCGCCGGTGCGGGCTGCCGTCGGGATGACGAAGGACGTGCCGCCGGGGCAGGTCACGGCGGTGACCGGGGTGGAGGCTGCCCGGTCCCGCCCCGGCGTACTGGAGGTGGCGGTCCTGGTCGCCGAGGGCGACCAGGTCCACGAGCTGGTGTCGCTCTCGCACGTGGCGGCGCGGGTGGCCGCGGTGGGGGAGACGGTCGAGCAGGCCAGCCGGGCCGCCGGGGAGGCGTTGGCGGCGGTGGAGATCACCACCCGTCCGGTCGAGGAGGTGGAGGCCGGCACGTGATCCCGCGCCTACCCCTGGTCCGCGCGGATGCGCGCTGGTCGGGTGGCGCCCGCATCCACTGACGGATCGCCCCGGGGCCGGGGCGGGTGCGGCAGGATCATACCCGCCCGCTTGACGGAACGCAGGGCGACGGCCACGTCCGCGTGTTGCAGGCCGGGCAGCTGGCCGATCGTGCGGGACAGGAACTCGTACAGCGCGGCGTCGCTCTCCAGCGCGATCTCGCCGCACAGGTTCCGGTCGCCGGTCGTCGCGGCGATCATGAGTACGGCGGGGTGCGCGGCGAGCAGTTCGCCGGCCTGCCCGAGCTGCGTGGGGTTGACGCTGAGGGTGATGAAGGCGTTCACGGAGAGCCCGACGACGCTGGGTTCGACGACCGTCCGCATCCGCAGGAATCCCGCCGCCATCATCGCCTCGGCCCGCCTGCGTACGGTGGCGGGGCTCGCGCCGCACCGCTCGGCGAGCTGCTGCCAGCCCTGCCGGCCGTCCGTGGCGAGGTTGCCGATGATCAGCTCGTCGAGCCGGCTGAGCCGCGACGGCGTTTCGACGGGTGTCTGTTCGTTCCACTGGTCCGTCCGCTGTGACCGGAGGTCGTCGACGACCTCCGCCGGCAGCAGTTTCGGGATCCAGTTGTGCGGCGTGGAGAACCGGCGGATCACCTGGTTGCTCCAGATGGCGAGGACGCCGTCCAGGCCGGGCAGCTGCTCGAACATGAGCTGGAGCAGGTGCTCGTTGGAGGTGTAGGAGACCTCGGCCAGGCAGTCGACGCTGCCCGTGAGCAGCTTGACCGACCCGGATTCCTGCCACCGGGCCAGGTGCTCGGCGGAGCGGCTGGCGGCGTCGGGGCGGCAGCGCAGCCGGACGAACAGCGATCGCGCCCGGCGGGTCGCCTCGCCGTCCATGACCCCGATGATGCGTACCGCGCCGCTGCGGAGAAGCCGCGGGACCCGCCGGGAGACGGTCGCCTCCGAGGTGAACACCGCCTCGCCGATCTGCGCGTGGGTGGCCCGCGGGTGAGCGAGCAGAGCGCCGATGATCTGCCGGTCGAGTTCGTCCAAGGATCGGCCGTTCCCGTCACCAGTGAGGTTTGCCATGCGGGTATCTTGCATCTCACGCTGAGATCTTGACAATCTCCCTCGTGTCTCCGGCAGACTCTCGCCCACGGGTCCGAGGGTTCGAGGAGGCAGAGAGTGGCGCATCCGATCAGGCGTTCGAGCGCGGCCAGGGCCGTCGCGGCGAGCGCGGTCGTCCTGCTCGCGGCGACGGCACTACCGGCGACTCCGGCGGCGTCCTCGCCGGCCGCGTCGGCGGGCGGGGACCGACCCGCGCAGCACGTGATCATGTTCGACTTCGACGGGTTCGACCCGCGATTCCTCGACGGGCGCTACGCCGACCTGGCGGAGCTGCCGAACCTCCGGGCGCTGATCGAGGCCGGCACCTACGGCGTGGCCGACGGCACCTACTCGTCGTACTCCAACTCGTCGCGGACGACGACCGCGACCGGCGCCTACCCGGCCGTGCACCGCAACACCGGCTACTACTACAACCACGACACCAACCGGGGCGTCTCCCAGGAGCGGTACATCGAGCCCGGCGTCGAGACGATCGCCCACTCGCTGAAGCGGCAGGACCGCACCTCGGCCTACCTCCAGTGGTACGCGGTGCAGAACTACGGCGCCACGTACGGTGACCCCGCCGCGCTGTACACCCAGCCGGGCGGCAACTGCGAGACCCGCGCCAACCAGGCGATCGCGCTGCTGCGTGGCGAGCCCGTCAACTCCGGCGGCACGATGGTCGACCTGCCCGCGATCCCGGACCTGATCACCGTCTACTGCGACGACGTCGACGGCGCGCTGCACGACGGCGGATTCTCCGACCCCGATCTGCCGGCCGCCCTGACCCGGGTGGACGCCCAGATCGGGCGGGTCCGCGACGCCGCCCGCGAGGCCGGCATCCTGGACCGGACGACGTTCCTCGTCACCGCCGACCACGGCGCCCGGGAGTGGACCGTTCCGCTGCTGCCCGAGGTGCTCGACCGGCTGTCCGGGACGGGCTTCAAGGTCCAGGTCATCTCCTCCTCGGGCGGCGTGCCGGACCCGGCGAGCGAGATCGTCGTCGTCGCGTCGCCGCGTACCGCCGACATCACCCTGCGTGGCGCTGCGGACACGGCGAAGAACGCGCGCCGCATCGCCAAGCTCGTCAGGGACATCCCGGGGATCGCGGCCGTCCGCGACCAGCACGACCTGCGCCGCCTGAAGGCCAGCGACAAGCTCGGTGACCTCGTCGTGGAGCCGGTCGAGCCGTACCACCTGTCCACGCTCGCCGACGGCGCACCGCGCGCCTCGCACGGCGCGCTGCCGGAGGCGCAGGTCCCGATGGTGCTCTCCGGCGCCGGGGTCCGCCGCGGCGTCCCGCTGCGCAACGTCGGCCTGGTCGACGTGGCCGCCACCATCAGCGCCCTGCTCGGTGTGCAGCCGCCGGCGAACTCGCAGGGGCACGTCATGCGCGGGGCCATCGAGCGGTCCTGACCGCCGCCACAACGTAGATCGAGGAGAGAAGAAGTGGGCCACCTGACAAAGCGCCGGTTGGCGGCGGCGATCGCCGCCGCGACCGCGCTCAGCACACTCGTCGCGTGCGGCGGGTCCGAGTCCGAGTCCGAGAAGGCCAAGGAAATCACCTTCTGGACGCCGCAGACGACCCCGCAGCGGGTCGCGGCGCAGGAGAAGGTCGCGGCCCGGTTCACCGAGAAGACCGGCATCGCCGTGAAGGTCGTGCCGCTCAGCGAGGCCGACCAGAAGCAGGCACTGGCGACCGGTGCCGCCTCCGGGGACGTGCCCGACGTGATGCTGCACACCTCCACCACCACGGCCGCCTGGCGGTCCCAGGGGCTGCTGAACACGAAGGCCGCCGAGGAGGTCGTCAGTGAGCTCGGTGCCGAGACGTTCAACGCGAACGCCCTGAAGGCGTTCAGCCTGGACGGCAAGGCCGGCGCCGTGCCGAGCGACGGCTGGGTGCACCTCCTGGTGTACCGCAAGGACCTCTTCAAGGCGGCGAACGTCGCGGTGCCGACCAACCTCGAGGAGGTGGCGAAGGCCGCCACCACGATGAAGGCGACCGGGGTGTCCGGCATCGCCCTGGGCACCCAGTCCGGCACCGCGTCGGGGACCGAGGCCATCTACTCGATGTTCCAGAGCGCGGGCTGCCAGCTCGTGCAGGATGGCAAGGTCACCATCGACTCGCCGGAGTGCACCCGGGCGGCCGAGCAGTTCAAGGTCCTGCGCGACTCCAGCACGCAGGGTGACTTCGACGTGACCAGCGCGCGGGCGGCCTACCTCGCCGGCAAGTCCTCGATGCTGCTCTTCTCGACCCACATCCTCGACGAGCTGGCCGGCCTGGACAAGGCGAACCCGCCGACCTGCACGCAGTGCAAGGCCGACCCGACGTTCCTCTCCAAGAACTCCGGGTTCATCACGGTGCTCGACCGGAACCACCCGGCGCAGTACGGCGCCACGCTCGGCTACGGCATCCCCGAGGGCGCCAACACGGCCGGTGCCAAGGAGTTCATCAAGTTCATGCTGGAGGAGGGCTACTCGGACACGCTCGCCTCCGCGACCGAGGGCCGGATCCCGCTGCGCAACGGCACCAAGGCCGACCCGAACGCCTACCTCGACGCGTGGGGCAAGCTGGGCGTCGGACCGGAGGCCAAGAGCTCCGTCGCCGAGCTGTACGGCCCGGAGATGGTCACCCAGATCCGCGACGGCGTCAACGCCGTGAGCCTGTGGGGCATGGGCACGAAGGACTCGCCGCTGGCCGGCGCGGTCACCGCGGAGAACGTGCTCGCGCAGTTCCTCGAGCGGCTCTACGGCGGGCAGTCGCCGGCCGACATCACGAAGGCGATGGCCGAAGAGGTCAAGAAGGTCCAGGCCGAACTGTGAGCACGCCGACAGTGCGGTCCTCCCGCTGGGAGCGGCTCAGCCGCTCCCAGCGGGAGAACCTCAACGGTCAGCTCCTCACCGGCCCGACGCTGCTGCTGCTCGCCCTGGTCGTCCTGCTCCCGTTCGTCCTGGTCGTCATCTTCGGGTTCTCCGACACGAGGCTGATCGACATCCCCCGGTTGTCGCCGTCCACCATCGAGTGGACCTTCGAGAACATCACCGACGCCTGGCGGTCGGACGCGTTCTGGGGGGCGCTCTGGACCACCGTCGCCTACGCGACCCTGACCACCATCGGGTCGATCGTCGTCGGCATGGCCCTCGCCCTCGCCCTGCGCCGCCCCTTCCGCGGCCGGGGAATCGTCCGCGCGCTGCTGCTGATCCCGTACGTGCTGCCGGTCATCGCGGCGGCGATGATCTGGCGCACGATGCTCAACCCCCAGTACGGCATCGTCAACGCGTTCGGCCAGGAGTATCTCGGCTGGGAGAGCCCCATCGGGTTCCTCAGCACCACCTCGACCGACGTGGCGGGGCTGCCCGTACCGGTGTCGCTGCTCGTCGTCGTCGCCTTCGAGATCTGGAAGTCGTTCCCGCTCGCCTTCCTCTTCGTCACCGCGCGGTTGCAGAACGTGCCGGGCGGGATCGAGGAGGCGGCGGCGCTGGACGGGGCCTCCCGGTGGCAGAACCTGCGACACGTCATCCTCCCCCAACTGCGGGGAGTGGTCCTGCTGCTGATGCTGCTGCGGTTCATCTGGTCGTTCCAGAACTTCAACGACGTCTACCTGCTGACCGAGGGCGCCGGCGGCACCCAGGTCATGGCGATCAAGGTCTACACCGAGCTGGTGACCCGGTCCGACATCGGCAGCGCGGCGGCGTACGGACTGCTCATGTCGCTGATCCTCTGCGTGCTGCTGGCCGGCTACGTCCTGCTCTCCCGGCGGAAGGAGTCGTTGTGAGTTCGGCGATGCGGCCCTCGCGCCCGGTCAACTTCCTGCGGTGGACGCTCATCACCGTCGCGCTCGTCTGCGCCGTGGGACCCGTGCTCTATGGGGTGCTGCTCTCGGTGCGCCCGTACTCCGCAGTCCTGATGGAACCCCTCGACGTGGTTCCCGGGTTCGGCGAGATCGACCTGTCCAGCTACGTCACGGCGATGAAGGACGAGTCGGCGGGTGGCTTCGGGCTCGGCCGGTTCGTGCTCAACTCCCTGCTGGTCGCCCTCGCCACCGTCGCGGTGTCGATCGTCGCGTGCATCTTCGGGGCGTACGCCGTGGCGCGCCTGCGGTACCGGGGCCGCCGCTTCACCAGCGGGATCATCCTCGCCGTCTACCTGTTCCCGGGCATCGTGCTCGCGGTGCCGAAGTTCGTCATCCTGAGCCGGTTGGGCCTCTCCCGGTCGCTCGTCGGGCTGCTCGTCATCTACGTCGCCGCCACCGTCCCCGTCGCGCTGTACATGATGCGCAACTACTTCCTCGCCCTGCCGGAGAGCGTCGAGGAGGCGGCGCTGCTCGACGGCTGCTCGCTGCCGATGATGCTGCGCAAGGTCGTGCTGCCGATCGCGCTGCCCGGCGTCGTGGCGACCGCTATCTACGTCTTCATGATCGCCTGGAACGAGTACTTCTACGCGTTGCTGTTCCTCGTCCAGGACCGTTCCCGGTGGACGGCTCCGCTCGGCCTCGCCCAGCTCACCGACTTCCAGGTGCCGGTGACCGTGCTCCTGGCCGGCTCCATCGCGGTGACCGTGCCGGTCATCGTCATCTTCTTCCTCGCCCAGCGCTACATCGTCTCCGGACTCACCTCGGGGGCGGACAAGTGAACACCGAAAGGATGATCGACGTGACGGACCCCGTGTCACCGGGATCGGGTCCAGTTCGACTGCTCGTGCTCGGCGCGGGAGGGCGCGGCGCGCACGCGTACGCCCAGTGGTGCCTGGAGCACCCCGAGGCGGCCCGGGTCGTCGCGGTCGCCGAGCCGGACGCGGAGCGCCGCGACGGCCTGGGTGACGCCCACGCCATCCCGGCGGCGCATCGGTTCACCGGCTGGCAGGAGGCGCTCTCGACCCGGGGCCCGTGGGACGCGGTCATCGTCGCGACGCCGGACCGCGACCACGTCGATCCCACCCTCCGCGCCCTCGAACTGGGCCACCACGTCCTGCTCGAGAAGCCCATCGCGCCGACCGCCGAGGACCTGCACCGGCTGACGGCCGCCGCGCGCGAGAGCGCAGGCACGGTCACCGTCGCCCACGTGCTGCGCTACACCCCGTTCTTCCAGACCCTGCGCCGCCTGCTCGACGAGGGCCGGATCGGCGAGTTGCAGGGCATCTCGCACATCGAGAACGTCGCGTACTGGCACTTCGCGCACAGCTACGTGCGCGGCAACTGGCACCGCGCCGACCAGTCGAGCCCGATGCTGCTGGCGAAGGCGTGCCACGACATCGACATCCTCCGGTGGCTGGTCGGGGCGCCCTGCACGACCGTCGCCTCGTTCGGCGAACGCCGCCACTTCCGGGCCGAGCACGCGCCGAAGGGGTCGACCGAGCGCTGCGTCGACGGCTGCGCCGTCGCGGACACCTGCCCGTACAACGCCGAACGCCTCTACGTCGACCAGCTCGCCGACGTCGACGGGCCGCCCGTCACGGTCGTCACCAACGACACGAGCGTGGCCGGCCGCCGGCGTGCCCTGCGGCTGACCGACTACGGTCGGTGCGTCTACCGGATGGACAACGACGTCGTCGACCACCAGACGGCGGCGCTGCGGTTCGGCAACGGCGTCACGGCGTCGCTGGTGGTCTCGGCGTTCACCGCGTGGAACACCCGGACGCTCACGCTGATGGGCAGCCACGGGCAGATCACCGCGGACATGCGCTCCGGACGGATCAGCCTGGCGACCTTCGCCGAGACCCCGCCCAACGTGGAGGGACGGCAGGCCGACGAGACGTTCCAGGTCGGCAGCGGCAGCCAGGGGGTCGTCGACGAGGTCATCGAGGCGTTCTCCGGGCACGGTGGCGGGGACGCCGGGCTGATGCTCGACTTCACCGGACGGGTCCGGAGCCGGCTGTCCGGCGAGGACGTCGAGGCGGCGCCGAGCTCGTTGGAGGAGAGCGTGGAGAGCCACTTCGTGGCCTTCGCCGCCGAACGGTCGCGGCTGAACCAGACCGTCGAGGAGCTGTGACAGGTGGACGAGGTTCGTGCTCTCGTGGCCCGCGTCGCCGGCACCGCCGACGACGTACGGGTGGAGCGTCTTCCCGCCGGCGATGACGCCGCCGTCGCCGGATACGAGTGCCGCGACGGCGTCCTGACGCTGCGCGGCTCGGATCCCGTCGCCGCGGCGTCCGCCTTCGGGCAGTACCTGAAGGCGTACGCCGGCCGGCAGGTGACCTGGGAACAGCCCCGGCTGGAACCCCGGCCGGAGCGCTGGCCGGACGCGCCCCCGACCCGACTGACCAGCCCCTTCCCGGTCCGCTACTACCTCAACGCCGTGACCTACGGCTACTCGACGGCGTTCTGGGACTGGGACCGCTGGCAGCAGGAGATCGACTGGATGGCGCTGCACGGCGTCACGCACCCGCTCATGCAGGTCGGTCACGAGGCGGTGCTGGCGGAGATGTTCCGGCGGGCCGGGCTCGACGCGGCCCGGATCGACGCGTGGATCGGCAGCGCGGCGCACTTCCCGTGGACGTTCATGGGCAACACCAACTCGTTCGGCGGGCCGCTGCCCGCGCGGTGGATCAGTCGCCACGTCGAGTTGGCGCAGCGGATCCTCGCCCGGCAACGCGCGCTGGGCATGACTCCGGTCCTGCCGGTCTTCGGGGGGCACGTGCCGCCGGAGCTCGCCGACCCGTCGGCCGGCGAGATCGAGTGGCAGGGCTGGCGTACCCCGATCCTCAGTCCCGACAGCGAGCGGTTCGCGGCGCTGACCGCCGAGTTCATGAGCGTCCAGCGGGAACTGTTCGGCACCGACCACCACTACGCGGCCGATCCGTTCATCGAGTCGGTGCCGCCGTCCGGCGAGCCCGACTACCTGGCGGCGGTCGGCCGGGCCGTCTACCGGGCGATGGCGGACAGCGACCCGGAGGCGACCTGGGTGCTCCAGGGCTGGCCCTTCCACTACCAGCGCGACTTCTGGCGGCCGGAGCGGGCCCGCGCGTTCCTCTCCGAGGTCCCGCAGGAGCGGCTCATCCTGCTGGACCTGTGGGGCGAGCACGCGCCCATGTGGCGCCGCGACGCCATGTTCGACCGGCGCTGGGTCTGGTGTGCGATCCACAACTTCGGCGGTCGCTTCGCGCTCTTCGGTGACCTGAGCGGGCTGCGCCGTGACGTCGAGGAGCTGAGGCGTACGCGGCCGACCCGGCTCGCGGGCATCGGGCTCGCGCCGGAGGCGATCGAGAACAACACCGTCTTCTACGAGCTGGCCACCGACCTGGCCTGGGACGTTCCGCAACTGGAGGACTGGCTGGGCTCGTTCGCGCGGCAGCGCTACGCGTCCGGGCACGACGACTTCGCCGAGGCCTGGCGGATCCTGGCCGACACGCTCTACGGGCCGGGCCGCACCCGGTCCATCCCGTCTCCCGTCATCGCCCGGCCGTGGTCGGCCGAGGCGCCGTTCGCCGCGCAGCGCCTGGCCGGCGAGTTCGTCCCGCAGAACGCGGAGCCGCAACGGCAGTCGGCGAACATCGACGCCGAGAACGACCCGATGGTGCTCGGCGCCCTGCCGCGGATCGCCGCCGCCGCGCGGCTGCTCCTCGCCCGCGCGTCGGCGGCGGGGGTCCCCGACCAGGTCGGGCGGGATGTCGTCGACCTGGTCGGTCACGTGCTGGCGCAGGGATCGCGGATCCACATCCGCGGCATGCTGGCGGCCTTCGCCGAGCGGGACGCGGACGGGATCCTGGAGCACTTCGGCCGGTTCCGGACGGACCTGCTCGACCTCGACGAACTCGCCGGTACGCGCGCCGAGTCGCGGGTCGGCCGGTGGATCGACGACGCCCGCGCTTGGGGCGGCTCGCCGGCCGAGGCCGACGTCATGGAGCGCGACGCCCGCAGTCTCGTCTCCGTCTGGGGACACCAGACGAGCGGGTTGCACGACTACTCCGGGCGGCACTGGGCCGGCCTCGTCCGGGACTACTACCTGCCCCGCTGGGAGCTGTGGGCGACCTGGTTGGCCCGGGCGGCGACGGCGGGGGAGGAGCCGGACGTCGACGTTCTCCGCGCCCGCGTCGTCGCGCACGAGGAGTCCTGGCGGGGGTCGGTCGGAGGCTGTCCGGCCGCGCCCGAGGGGGACACCCTCGGCGTGGCGGCGCGGATCCTCGGCCGGCTCGGACACTGACCGGCCGGGGCCGGCTGCCGGCGGGGACGGGCGTCCTCGCGGAAACAGCCCGGCCCGGCCGGTCGGTCCCCGGGACGGTGTCCGACCCGGTGGCCGGTGGGCGGGCCCCCACCGGCCACCGGGCCGGGGTCATTGGGCCGGCCGGGGAGTGAGGACGAAGGCCAGGACGGCGGCGACGACGGCGATGACGGCGCCGGTGGTGAAGCCGCGGGAGAAGCCGACGGTGCTGGTGCCCGCGATGCTCACCGCGGCCATGCTCGACACGACGGCGGCGCCGAGCGAGGCGCCGAACTCGTGGAAGGTGCTGACGATGCCGGACGCGAGGCCCGCCTCGTGCGGCGCGATCTGGCCGAGCGCGGTGGCGGACGCCACGACGAAGATGACGCCCGTGCCGGACGCGGCGACGCTCACGCCGACCACGAGCGCCACGGTCCCGTCGACGACGGCCGGGACCGCCATGCCCGCCGCCGCGACGAGCAGGCCCAGGCCGCCGAGGGTGCGCGCCCCAAGGCGACCGATGATGCGGCCGGCGGCGTTCGCGCCGAGCATGGTCGCGATCGCCACGGGCAGGAAGAGCAGCCCGGTGCGCAGGGCGCCGTAGCCCTGGTAGTCCTGGAGGTAGAACGTGCCCAGGAAGAAGACGGTGATCATCAGCGCGGTCGCGACGAGGATCAGCAGCGCACCGACCGCCACCGGCCGGCGGAGCAGGAGCCGTACGTCCATCAGCGGGCTCGCGGCGAGGCGCTGGCGGACGACGAACGCGACGTAGAGCAGGACGGAGGCCGCGAGCAGCGCCAGGATCAGGGGGCTGCCCCAGCCGATGTCGCCGGCCCGGATCAGCGCGTAGATCAGCGATCCGGTGGCCGCCGTCACCAGCACCGCGCCGGGCACGTCGAGTCGGGCCGTCGCACCGGTGGGCGTGTGGGAGGGAAGCTGCATCCGCAGGGCCAGCAGCAGGATGATCCCGACCGGCACGTTGACGAAGAACACCCAGGGCCAGCCCGGCCCGGCGGTGAGCAGGCCGCCGAGGAGGACGCCCAGGGCGGCACCGCCGCCGCCGAGCGCCGACCAGATGCCGAGCGCCTTGTTGCGCTCGTCGCCGTCGAAGATGGTGACGACGAGGGAGAGGGCGGCGGGGGAGAGGAGCGCGGCGGCGAGACCCTGCCCGACGCGACCGCCCAGCAGCATGGGGCCGCTGGTCGCCAGGCCCGCGACCAGGGACGCGACGCTGAACAGCAGGAGCCCCGCGAGGACGAGGCGTCGGGCGCCGAACAGGTCCGCGGCGCGGCCGCCGAGCAGCAGCAGGCCGCCGAAGGTGAGGGTGTATCCGCTCACCACCCACGTGAGGGCTTCCCGCTCCATTCCCAGGTCCGACCCCATGTGCGGCAGGGCGATCGCGACGACGGTGACGTCCAGGATCAGCATCAGCTGGGCGATGCCGACGAAGCCCAGGATCCGCCAGCGTTGTGGGTGCGGACTCTCCGGTGTGGGGGCTTCGGTTGCGGTCACAGGTTCTGCCATGGCTGCCAGGCTCCTCCGCTAAGTTGAACGGTAGTGTTCGGGTTACGGAGACACACTAACTCATGCAGGCCTGTTCGACTTAGGGGAAGTTCCATGACTCGCCCACTCGCCAAGCAGACCCGTCGGGCTGACGCCCAGCACAACGTGGAGAAGATCCTGGACGCGGCGGTGAACTGCCTGAGCCGCGACCCCGACGCCAGCGTGAGCGCGATCGCGCAGGCGGCGGGGGTGGGCCGGGTGACCCTCTACGGTCACTTCCCGTCGCGGGACGTCCTGGTCGAGGCCGCGCTGACCCGCGTGCTGACCGAGGGGGAGGAACTCCTGGCGGGCCTCGACCTGACCGGCGACCCCCGGGACGCGCTGCGCGTCCTGATCCGGTCGAGCTGGCTGCTGATCGCCCAGTCGAGCGCCGTCCTGGAGGCGGCGCAGGCGTCGTTGCCGCCCGGGCGTGTGCACGAGCTGCACGCCGAGCCCGCGCGGCGGGTCGACCAGCTGATCCGCCGAGGTCAGGACGAAGGGGCGTTCCGGGCCGACCTTCCGGCGAGCTGGCTGACCAGCGTCCTGCACCACCTCATGAAGGGTGCCGCCGCCGACGTGGCCACCGGGCAGCTGGACCGGGCGGAGGCCCCGCGACTCATCTCCGAGACGGTCCTCGCCGCCTACCGCGTCGACGGGTAGCGGCACCCGCCGGCGCGGGTCACCGCCGGGGCTCCACCCGGATGCCACCGGATTGCGAGAGGACGGCTCGATACTGCGGAGATGCGTGGGAAGGAGTGCGCGATGTCCGTAGCCGAGTCCGTAACGGTACTGCTCGCGGCACCGCGTGCGTTCTGCGCCGGTGTCGAACGTGCGATCGAGATCGTCGAGCGCGCGCTGGCCAGCCGGGGCAGCCCGGTGTACGTCCGGAAACAGATCGTCCACAACGCGCACGTCGTCGCCGACCTGGAGTCGCGTGGCGCCGTGTTCGTCGAGGAACTCGACGAGGTGCCCGTGGGCGCGACCGTGGTGTTCTCGGCGCACGGGGTGTCGCCCGTGGTGCGCGCCGAGGCCGCCCGGCTCGGCCTCGAGGTGTTCGACGCGACGTGCCCGCTGGTGGCGAAGGTGCACACGGAGGCGCGCCGGTACGCCGACCGTGGGGACACCGTGCTCCTCGTGGGGCACGCGGGGCACGAGGAGACCGAGGGCACCCTGGGCGAGGCGCCGGACCGGATGGTCCTCGTGCAGTCGCTGGAGGACGCGCGCACGGTCGCGGTGGCCGACCCGGACCGCGTGTCGTACCTGACCCAGACCACGCTCGCCGTGGACGAGACCGCCGAGGTGCTCGACGTGCTGCGCGAACGGTTCCCCGCGCTGCGCGGGCCGTCCTCGGCCGACATCTGCTACGCCTCGACCAACCGGCAGACGGCGTTGCGTGCGGTCGCCGAGGAGTCCGACCTCGTGCTGGTGGTCGGCTCGACGAATTCGGCGAACACGCAACGGCTCGTCGAGTTGTCCCGCCGCGCGGGCCGGCCGACCCACCTCATCGAGGACGCGGCGGGGATCCGGCCGGAGTGGTTGACGGGCGTCGCCACGGTCGGGGTCACCGCCGGCGCGTCCGCCCCGCCGCACCTGGTCTCGGGGGTGGTCGAGGCGCTGCGGGCACGCGGGCCGGTGACCGTGGTGGAACGTACGGTCACCCGCGAGACCATCGAATTCACCGTGCCGGGCGCCGTGCGCTCCCTCTGACGGTCACGCCGCCGCCTTTCTCGCGAGGTCGTCACATTGATCGAACAGGCCTGCGGCCATCGGTAGGGGAAGCTGCCGTGTTCCCGCCTGCCCCATGCGCGGGTAATTGCTCGCCACATCTGTCGGTAAGGCGTTGTTGAGGCCGGCAGACATTCATGTGCACGATTGTGTTGTGCGATACGAGGACGAGCAGTTGTCGCAGGTGGTCGGGACGCTCGCCGAGGTGGGCGCGCTGTCCGGGGAGGCCGTGGGTCGGCTCGTCGCCGACACGCTGGGAGCCGTGGTGGAGCCGGCCGTGCGGGTGCTCGTCGCCGCCGCGGAGGGGAACCCGCTGCTGCTGGCCGGGTTGCTCGACGGGGTGCGCGTCGAGGGCGTCGCCGCCGGGCCCGGGCGGGCACGGACGCCGGAGCGGGTCCAGGGCCTGGTCCGGGCCGCGCTGCACGGCGCGCCGACCGGATCCTGGCAGCTGCTGCGGGTGGCCGCCGTGCTCGGCCGGTCCTGCCGGTTGGCGGAGCTGGCGGCGATGACCGGGCGGAACACCGCCCAGATGCTGCCGGACCTGGACGCGCTGCTCGACGCCGGCCTGCTCGACTGGGCGGGCGACGAGCTCGCGTTCCGGCACGAACTGGTGTGGTGGGCGGTGCTCGACGCCCTGCCGCCCGCCGTGCGGCAGGCACTGCACGCCGACCGCGACCGCCTCCGCCGGCGGCGGGAGGTGACCGGTGCGCCCCGCGCCGCCGGGCCGGCGGCGGAGCCCGGAATGCCCGCCGACCTGCGGCGCAGGATCGGGCTGCGCTCCTCGGCCGTCGCCAGGGAACGCCGTCCCGACGGTGGCGGTGCGTGGGAGTCGTTCAGCGGCGTCGAGCGGGCCATCGCGCGGCTCGTCGCCGAGGGCATGACCAACCGGCAGATCGCGACCCGGGTCCGGCTGTCGCCGCACACGGTCAACTACCACCTGCGTGGCCTGTTCCGCCGGCTGGGCATCTCCTCGCGGGCGGAACTCGTCCGCCACGTGCCGGTCTCCTCCGCGGCGTAGGGGCCGTCCGGCCCTTCCCGATGCCGCCGCGACATCGCGATTTCCAACGCTGTGCGAGTCGAATTCGACGAAATTTCGATCATGTCGAAATGACTACCCTGATGAGTAGTGTCAATTCGTCCCGTGCTCATTCTGGTAGTCGGGGGAACCGCCTTCAGGCAGTAGTGTCCCCATTGCGAATTCGTTGGGTCAGCGGCAGGTAAATCCACGGGTACGACCGTGCTCACACCCGAGGGAAAACATGAACTTCCGTACGCAACCGCGTGTTCACGAACTCATCGCCGTCCGCGCGGCGGCGCAGCCCGACCGGACCGCGGTCGTGCAGGGCGACGCGCGCATCAGCTACGCGGACCTGGAGCGCCGGGCCGACGGCCTGGCCCGACGCCTCGTCGACGAGGGCGTCGGCGCCGACTCCGTGGTCATGGTCCACCTGGAACGCTCCGTCGACGCCATCGTCGGCCTGCTCGCCATCTGGAAGGCGGGCGCGGCCTACCTGCCCGTGGAACCGGGGCTGCCGGACAGCCGGGTCGAGGCGTTCGTGAAGGAGACCGGCTGTACGACCGTCATCACCCACGAGCGTGACGTGGCGCGGTTCGCCGGCCTGCCCGTCACGGCGCTCACCGCCACCGTTGCGGACGGCGTCGCGACCGCCCCGGCCGTGTCGGTGGGCGGCGGGGACGCCGCCTACGTCATCTACACGTCGGGCTCCACGGGTACGCCGAAGGGCGTGGTGGTGAACCACGACTCGCTGAGCTACCTGTGCGGGGAGCTGGCCGGCCGCTACGGCGTCACCCCCGACGACCGGGTGTTGCAGTTCGGCGCCCTCTCCTTCGACACCTCCATCGAGCAGATCACCGTCGCGCTGCTCGGCGGCGCGACGCTCGTGCTGCCCGAGCTGGCGTGGGCGCCCAGCGAGCTGCCGGAGCGCCTGCGGCACTACGGGATCACCGTGATGGACCTGACCCCCGCGTACTGGCGCCGCTTCCTCGCCGAGGTCGCCACGGGGGCCGGCGAGCTGCCGGTCCGGCTGGTGATCGTGGGCGGCGAGGCGGTCAACGCGCAGGACTGCCGTACGGCGCTGGAGCTGATGCCGGGGGTGCGGCTGGTCAACGCCTACGGGCTCACGGAGACCACGATCACCTCCTGCCTGATGGAGCTGACCGCCGACGTGCTGCCGGACCGTGGCGCCGCCCCGGTCGGCAGACCGCTGCCCGGCACCGCCGTGTACGTCCTCGACGAGCAGGGCCGGCCGGTCGCCCCCGGCGAACGCGGTGAGATCCACATCGGCGGTCGCGGCGTGGCGCGCGGCTACCTCACCGAGGACGTCGGGCGCTTCGTGGCGGACCCCTTCGCGTCCGAGCCCGGCGCGCGGATGTACCGGACCGGTGACCTGGGCGCCTGGACCGCCGCGGGCAACCTCGAGGTGATCGGGCGCATCGACCGGCAGGTCAAGATCCGTGGCTTCCGGGTGGAGCCCGGCGAGATCGAGGCGACGCTGGCCGCGCACGACGGCATCGACACGGTCGCCGTCACCACGTACGAGCACAACGGCCAGCGGCGCCTGGCCGCGTACCACACCGGCCCACGGCCGCTGGACGTCGCGGAGCTGCGCGAGTTCACCGGCCGCCACCTGCCCGACTACATGGTGCCGACGGCGTTCGTCGCCCTCGACGAGCTGCCGTTGAAGACCAACGGCAAGGTCGACCTGGCCGCGCTGCCGGTGCCGCAGGCCGCGACGGTCGGGCCGGACGGCGCGGACGACACCCCCGCCGACCTGGTGGAGCGCGGGATCGCCCGGCTCTGGGGGCAGGTGCTCGGCGTGCCCAGGGTGCTGCCGGACGACAACTTCTTCGCGCAGGGCGGCAACTCGATCCTCGCCGCCGAACTGCTCGCGAAGATCCGCGGCTCCTTCGGCGTGCTCATCACCCAGGTGCGTCCGCTGATCCGGCTGCTGCTGGAGGACGCGACGCCGCGCGGCCTGGCGCGGGCCGTGCGCGACGCCCGGGAGGGCACGCTCGCCGGCGACGACACCCGCAAGCGGGTGGACTTCGCCGCCGAGACGGAGCTGGACGTCCCGATCCGGCGCGACGTCTCCGACGAGCCGCGCTGGCAGGACCCCCGCCACGTGTTCCTCACCGGAGCCACCGGTTTCCTGGGCATCTACCTGCTGCGGGAGCTGCTGACCAGCACGGACGCGGTGGTGCACTGCCTCGTCCGCGCCGACGGGCCGGAGCAGGGCATGGCCCGCCTCCAGGCCAACGCGCGGCACTACTTCGGCGAGGACCTCGCCGGCCACCGGGCGGCGGGCCGGATCGTCGCCGTCCCCGGCGACCTCGCGGCACCCGGGCTCGGCCTCTCCGAGGCGACCTTCGACGAGCTGGCCCGCACGGTCGACGTCATCCACCACCCCGGCGGGACCGTCAACTTCATCTACCCGTACTCGCACATGCGGCCGGCGAACGTCGACGGCACCCGCGAGATCATCCGGATGGCCGCGCGGCACCGCAACGTCCCGGTCCACTACACGTCGACCATGGCGGTCGTCGCGGGCTTCGGCACCGCCGGGGTCCGGCACGTCGACGAGGACACCCCGCTGGCGTACGCCGACCACCTCTCCGTCGGGTACGTGGAGAGCAAGTGGGTGGCCGAGGCGCTGCTGCACCGGGCGGCGGAGCGGGGGCTGCCGGTGGCGATCTACCGGGCCGCGGACATCTCCGGCGACCGGGTCAACGGCGCGTGGAACACCGCCACCGAGATGTGCGCGATGAAGAAGTTCGTGGTGGACACCGGCACCGCCCCGATCGCGGAACTGCCGCTGGACTACACGCCGGTCGACGTGTTCGCCGCCGCCGTCGCGCACATCGCCAGGGCGTCCCGGCCCACCGGGGAGGTCTACCACCTCACCAACCCCGGGAAGGTCAACATCTCGGAGCTGGTCGAGCGCCTGCGGGCGCACGGGCACGACATCCGCGAGGTGCCGTGGGCCGACTGGCTCGACGAGATGGTGCGGGTCGCGGTCGAACAACCCGACCACCCGATGACGCCCTTCACGCCGCTGTTCATCGACCGCTGCGCGACGGGCCAGATGAGCGTCGCCGAGATGTACCTGGAGACGACGTTCCCGGTCTTCACCCGTACCAACGTGGAGGATGCGTTGCGCGGCAGCGGCATCGAGATCCCGACGGTGGACGCGGAGATGCTCGACCGCTACATCGGCTACCTCACCCGCACCGAGTTCCTGCGGGCCGCGTGATGGGCTGGGAGAGGATCGACCTCACCGACGCCCCCACCGAGGGTCCGGTCGCGTTCGGCGACGACCTGTCCGCGTCGGCGCTGCTCGACGCCTACCGGCACGGGCTGTTCCCGTTCCCGGCCGACACCGAGGAGCGGAAGATCGTCAGCGAGTTCACCTACGAGGCGGACGTCGCCGCCGGCCGGATCGCGGTGCTCGCCGGGAGCACAGACCCGTACGCCGTGGCCTGGTGCTCGCCCGACCCGCGCCCGTTGATCCAGGTCGACCAGGCACGCATCCAGCGCAGCCTGCGGCGACAGCTGCGCAACAAGGTCGAGTGGACGACGACGCTCGACGCCTGCTTCGACCGGGTGGTCCAGCACTGTCGCGTGGGCCGCGAGCCCCGGTGGCTGACCGACCGGCTCGTGTCGACCCTGCACGAACTGCACGCGGCGGGGCACGCCCACAGCGTCGAGGTGTGGGAGGGCGCCGAGCTGGTCGGCGGCACCTTCGGCGTACGGATCGGCGGCGTGTTCAGCGCCGACTCCCAGTTCGCCCTGCGTAGCGGCGCGGCGAAGGTCGCGGTCGCGTGCCTGGTGCGGCGCGTCGCGGACAGCGGCGGCGTGGCGGTCGACGTCCAGCACGACGGTGACCACGCGAAGCTCATCGGCGCGGTCCCGGTGCCCCGCTCCGAATACCTGGCACTGCTGCGCAAGCACGCCGACGAGTACTGCGCCATGTCCGTCGACCCGCTGCCCGCGCGCAGCCTGGCCGCCTGAACGCCGGAGGTGACACCCATGCGCGCGCTGACGCTCGCCGAGCGCCCGGACCTGCGGGACGGGATGCTCCACATGGAAGCCTCGTGGCCGGAGTACATCCCGCCCGAGCCGATGCTGATCGGCTGGGCCTTCGACCGGTACCCGGAGCACCAGATCGTCGTCGTCGACCCGGACGACACGGTGGTCGCCCGCGCGGCCAGCGTGCCGTTCGCGTGGGACGGCGACCCGGTGAGCCTGCCCGACACCGGCTGGGACGCGGCGCTCGAGATGAGCATGCTGGACACGTTCGCGGGCCGCGACCTCACCACGCTGTGCGCGCTGGAGGTGGCCGTGGTGCCGGGCATGCGGGCCCGCAACCTGTCCGGCGCCACCCTGGCGGCGGTCGCGGACAACGCCCGCCGGCACGGGTACCGCGACGTCGTCGTGCCGGTCCGGCCCAGCGGCAAGCACACCGAGCCGCACGTGCCGATGACCGGCTACGTGACCCGGACCCGCGACGACGGCCTGCCCGTCGACCCGTGGCTGCGCGTCCACGTCCGGGCGGGCGCGGAGATCCTCAAGGTCTGCCCGGCCTCCATGACGATCTCCGGCAGCCTCGCGCAGTGGCGCGCCTGGACCGGGCTGCCCTTCGACACCAGCGGACCGGTCGTCGTGCCGGGTGCCCTGACCCCGGTCGAGGTGAACGTCGACCACGACCACGCCGTCTACGTCGAACCCAACGTGTGGGTCCGACACCCCCTCGTGGAAAGGCACGCTTGATGACCAGCACCGTACCGGCCACGTCGGCCCCGAAGATCCGCAACCGCGCCGCGCTGATCGAGATCATCGGCGGCTACATGGCCTCGCAGGCGCTCGCGCTCGCCGCCGAGCTGAAGCTCGCCGACCACGTCCACGACGGCCGCACCACGAGCGCGCAGCTCGCCGAGGCGACGGGCACGCACGCGCCGTCGCTGCACCGGCTGCTGCGAACCCTCGTGGCCGTCGGCCTGCTGGCCGAGCCGACGCCGGGCGAGTTCCGGCTGACCGAGGTCGGGGAGCAGCTGCGCAGCGACTCGCCGGACTCGCTGTGGGCGTTCACCCGGTTCTTCACCAACCCCACGCTCTTCTCCTCGTGGCAGCAGGTGAGGCACACCGTCGAGACCGGCGAGTGCGCCTTCGACCACGTGCACGGCAAGAACATCTACGTGCACCTCGCCGAGCACCCCGAGCTGTCGACGCTGTTCAACGTGGCGATGGGACAGGAGTCGAGGGCGTCGGCCCGACTCGTCGCGGCCGGGTACGACTACTCCGGCGTGCGTACCGTCGTGGATGTCGGCGGCGGCGACGGGACGCTGCTCGCCGCGATCCTCGGCGCCCACCCGCACCTGGCCGGGGTGTGCTTCGACAGCGCGGCGGGCGTAGCCGAGGCCGCCGGGGTGCTGGCCGCGGCCGGGGTGTCCGACCGCTGCGAGATCGTGGCGGGCGACTTCTTCTCGTCCGTGCCGGGCGACGGCGAGCTGTACGTCATCAAGAGCGTCTTCCAGGACTGGGACGACGAGAACGCCCGGAAGCTGCTGAGCACGGTGCGCGCGCACATGCCCGCCGACGCGACGCTGCTCATCGTCGGGTCGGTGCTGCCGGACACCGCGGACACCGACAACCCGGTGATGTTCTACACGGACATCAACATGCTGGTGACCGCGGGCGGCCGGGAACGCACCGAGAGCGAGTTCCGGGCCCTGCTCGCCGAGACCGGCTTCACCGTCGAGTGGTGCGGCCACGGCGCCGCCGGCCCACTCTCCCTGATCAAGGCCGTGCCGGCGAACTGACCCGAGCAGGCCGGGGGCTTCCGGACCGGCCCTGACCCACGTCGAGGACGGACCACGTCCGCACCGCCCCGGGCGGGGCGGGCGTGGCCCGTCCGTGTCCCGATCCAGACCACCCGTCGACCGGGGAGGCAACGATGTCCAGACCGAGTTTCGGCAGCGAACTCCTGCGCGGCAAGCTGCGGGTCGACCTGCTCGACCCGCTGCCCGACGCCGGGCTCGACGCCGACGCCGAGGCGTTCCTCGCGCGACTGCGCGCGTTCTGCACGGACAAGGTGGACGGCCGGCTCATCGAGCGAGAGGACCGGATCCCCGACGAGGTGGTCGACGGCCTGCGCGACATCGGCGCGTTCGCGATCAAGCTCCCCCGCGAGTACGGCGGGCTCGGCCTGTCGGGGGTCTGCTACCACCGGGCGCTGATGATCGTCAGCACCGCCCACTCCTCGCTCGGTGAGCTGCTCGCCGCGCACCAGGCGATCGGCCTCATCCAGCCGTTGAGGCTGTTCGGCGACGACGCGCAGCGGCGCGAGCTGCTGCCGAGGTGCGTACGCGAGATCTCCGCCTTCGCCCTCACCGAGCCGGACATCGGCAACGACCCCTTCCGGATGCGGACCACCGCCACCCCCACCGACGACGGCGGCTACCGGCTCGACGGGGTGAAGCTGTGGACCACCAACGGCACCATCGCCGACCTGATCGTGGTGATGGCCCTGGTCCCACCGTCGGACCGTGGCCCGGGGGGCATGTCCGCGTTCGTGGTGGAGGCCGCCGCGCCGGGGGTGACGGTGGAGCACCGCAGCTCCTTCCTGGGCCTGCGCGGCCTGGAGAACGGCGTCGTCCGGCTGCACCGGGTCGTGGTGCCCGCGAGCCGCCGGATCGGGCCGGAGGGGCAGGGGCTCCAGGTGGCGCTCGCCGCGCAGGACACCGGCCGGCTGTCGATGCCCGCCGTGTGCGCCGCCGCCGCCAAGTGGAGTCTCAGGATCGCCCGCGAGTGGTCGGGCGTCCGCGTGCAGTGGGACCGGCCGATCGGCGAGCACGAGGCGGTGGCGGGCAAGATCGCCTACATCGCGGCGACCGCCTTCGCGCTGGAGGCCATGGTCGAGGTGTCCGGCCGGCACGCCGACGCCGGCCTGCTGGACACGCACACGGAGGCCGAGCTCGCCAAGCTGTTCGCGTCGGAGCAGGCGTGGCGGATCGCCGACGAGCTGATGCAGATCCGGGGCGGTCGCGGGTACGAGACCGCCGAGTCGGCCGCCGCGCGCGGCGAGCGTGGCGTCCCCGTCGAGCAACTGTTCCGGGACCTGCGCATCGGCCGGATCTTCGACGGCTCCAGCGAGGTGCTGCGGGTGTTCGTCGGGACCGACGCGCTGGCCGACGAGGAGCGTCCGGCCGACCGGTCCACGCCGTTCGTGCCGCCGCCCGGCTTCGGCGTGCTGGCCGGGCACCTGGCGTTCGTCGACGCGACGAGCGCCGAGCTGGCCGGACACCTCGCCGACGGAAGGGAACGGTGGGGCGAGGCGGTCGCCGAGCGGCAGCTGTTCCTCGGCCGCGTCGTGGACGTGGCCGCCGAGCTGTACGCGACGACCGCCTGCTGCGTGTACGCCAGGGCGCTCGGCGGCACGGCCGTCGAGCTGGCCGACGCGTTCTGCCGCCAGTCCCGTCAGCGGGTGGCCGAACTCTGCCGGCGGCTGTGGACGAACACCGACCACGACGATGTCGCGGTCGCCCGGCGGGTGCTGGGCGGCAGCTTCACCTGGTTGGAAGAGGGCGTGCTCGACGCGTCCATCGAGGGGCCGTGGATCGCCGAGCCCGCACCGGGGCCGGCGACCCGCCCGAACCTGCACCGCACGATTCGGAGGTGACCAGTGGACGAGCACGTGGCAGAGCTGGTGGCACAGGGCCGGCGATCCCTGGAGATGGCGCCCAACCGGTTCCTGGAGCAGTTGGAACGCGGTGAGGTGTCGACCGGCCGACTGCGCGCCCTGGCCGGCGAGCTGCACCACCTGGTGTCCAGCGACCGGAGCAGCTTCGCGTTCCTGGCGGCCCGCTTCCCCGAGCCGCTGTTCCTGGCGATGGCCGGCGCCGAAGAGGAGGCGTTGAGCCTGCTGCCGGCCTTCGCGGCGGCGGTGGGACTGGGGGAGAAGGAACTGCGGGCGCACGAGCCGCGACCGCTCGCCCAGGCGTACCCCGCCTTCATCGTCCGGACCGCCGTGTTCGGGCCGCGGTCGGCGATCCCGCTGGCGCTGCTGGTCAACGTCGAGGAGTCGGGCGGGTTCTACGCGCGGGTGGCCGATGCGCTCCAGGCCCGGTACGGGTTCCCGGACGAGGCGGTCGCCCACTTCCGCTACTTCGCGGAGACGCCGGACGAGGTGCTGGAGCAGGCGGCCGAGGTGGTGTCGACCGGCCTGGGGGCGGGCGACGACCCGGTGGAGGCCCTGCGCGCGGCGCGGATGGTGCACGCGTACGAGGCGGTGTTCTGGGCGACGATGGCCGGGTGACCCCGGGATCGGGGTGGATCCGCCTGGTCAGGGCAGGTCCACCTCGATCCGGCGGTCGATCCGGTCCTCCAGCCAGGTGCTCGTGTCGACGAGCCACACGCGGTCCACGGAGATCTGGTAGACGCGGTGCTCCGCCGGTGACAGCAGGGCCGACACGGGCAGCGTGTACTCCGCCCTGCTCGCCTCGTCCGGCAGCAGGGCGTCGTAGAAGGTCGCGTGGTGTGCGTGCACCTCGTCGGGGGTCAGCTCGCGGCAGGTGCCGGTGAACTGCGCGCCGTCGACCTCGGTGAGCCCGCCGCCGGCGACGAAGAGGGCCCCGCTCACCGTCGGGCGGGCCGCCACGTGCCGGCTGTGCCGGGACTGCGTCGCGGAGCCGAACAGCAAGCGCAGCGGGTCGGGCAGCCACGCGTACTGGAGCACCGCCGTCCACGGCCGTCGGTCGGGGGACACCGTGGACAGGGACAGGTACTTCGCGTCGGCGAGGACGCGGTGCAGACGGTCGACGAGGTCCATGGTTCAGCCCACCTCCGCGAGGGACGTCCCGGCGACGTACATGCTCAGCGCCCGTACTCGTAGAAGCCCCGGCCGCACTTCTTGCCGAGCATGCCGCCGGCCACCATGCGGGCGAGCAGCGGCGGCGGCGAGTAGTGCGGCTCCCGGAACTCCCGGTACAGCGACTCGCTGATCGCGGCCACGATGTCGAGCCCGATCAGGTCGACGAGACGCAGCGGGCCCATCGGGTGCGCGCAGCCGAGGGTCATCGCCTTGTCGATGTCGGTCACCGCTGCCATCCCGGACTCGAGCATCCGGACGGCGGAGAGCAGGTACGGGATCAGCAGTGCGTTGACCACGAAGCCGGCGCGGTCCTTGGCGCGGACGACCTGCTTGCCGAGCACGTCGGTGACGAACGAGTCGACCGTGTCGACGGTGCGGGCGTCGGTGCGCACCGAGCCGACGACCTCCACGAGCGGAAGCACCGGCGCCGGGTTGAAGAAGTGGATGCCCACCACCTTCTCGGGCCGGTCGGTGACGCCACCGAGCTTCACGATCGGCAGGGAGGACGTGTTCGAGCCGAGAATCGCGTCCTCGTCCTCGACGACCTTGTCGAGGGTGGCGAACACGTCGAGCTTGATCGACTCCTGCTCCGACGCGGCCTCGATCACCAACTGGCGGTCGGCGAAGTCGGTCAGGTCGGCGGTGAAGGAAACGCGGGCCAGTTCCGCGTCCCGGTCCGCCTCGCTCAGCTTGCCCCGGCTCACCGCCCGGTCGAGCGACGCGACGAGCCGCGCCCGGCCCGGCGCGACGGAAGCCGGTCGCGACACCGCGACGAGCACGTCGAGCCCGGCCCTGGCACACGTCTCGGCCACTCCGGCGCCCATGACCCCACAGCCGACGACGCCGATACGGCGAATGCTGTCCATGTTCTCTGCCTCCGCACACGCGTTCACGAAATGGTTTGCCGCGGAATTCGACGAGTAGGGCGGGATCGCCGCTGCCTGACGAGTGTCGTGAGAGAGACGATAGGGTGGTCCGCCAACCCGTCGCAATGATCTGCGCCTTTGTCCAGTCGGGTTCGTGGCGGATGCGAGAAAGTCGTTACTCGACAGTTGCCGATCGACCGTTACCTTTTTTTGCGTTCCCTCACAATCGTAGGAGGCGCACAATGATCGACTTCAGCGCTGCCCCCACCGCGGAGATCGACAGTCGCGGCGGCCGGTGCCTGTACGCGCAGATGGACGAGTTTCGTGCGGTGGGCCCGGCGGTGGCCGTCGAGCTGCCGGAGGGCATGTCGGCGTGGTCGATCACGCGCGGTGACGTGGTCCGGCTCCTGCTGACCCACCCCGGCGTTTCCCGCAACGTCAGGAAGAACGTGCCCAGCTACAGCCCCGGCGTCGTCAAGTGGCTGTCGCCGTGGGTGGACGTGGAGTCGATGTCCACCGCGGAGGGACGCGAGCACCAGCGCCTCCGGCAGCTCGTGGCGCCCGCGCTGACGCCGAAGCGGATCGACGCGATGCGCCCGCACCTGGAGGCCATCGCCGCGCGGCTGCTCGACGAGCTGGCGACCCGCCCGGCGGACGAGCCCGTCGACCTGCACAACGCGTACTCGCAGCAGTTGCCGACGAGGATGATCTGCGACCTGTTCGGCGTGCCGGACGACCTGCGGCCCGAGGTGCTGCGGATCCTGCGCGTGGTGCTGAACACCGACAACGTGCCGGAGGAGGAGTCGGCGGCGGTCTACACCGACATGAACGTCGCCATGCGTACGCTGATCGGGTTGAAGCGCCGCGAGCCGGCCGACGACCTCACGAGCTTCCTGCTGGCGGCGCGCGTGGAGGGCGAGGAGCCGCTCGGCGAGCAGGAACTGGTCGACATGCTGCTGCTGCTCATCGGCGGCGGCAGCCAGACGACCGTGTCGCTCATCGACCACACCGTACGCGAGCTGCTCGCCCACCCGGACCAGCTGGCGACCCTGCTGGCCGACCCGGGTCGCTGGCCGGAGGCGATCGAGGAGTCGCTGCGCGTGCACTGCCCGGTGGCGTCGTTGCCGATGCGCTGGGCGAAGGAGGACATCGACCTCGGCGAGGGGGTCGTCATCCGGGCGGGCGACGCCATCCTCATCAACTACCTGGCGCACGGCCGCGACCCGGCGGTGCACCAGGCCCCGGAGGTCTTCGACATCGAGCGGGGGAACAAGGACCACCTCGCGTTCGGGGCGGGCCCGCACTTCTGCCCCGGCGCCCGCCTGGCGCGGTTGGAGGCGGCCGTGGCGGTGCCGGCGCTGTTCGCGCGCTTCCCGCACCTCGCGCTGGCCGTGGCGCCGGAGGAGATCCGGGCGCTGCACTCCTTCATCGCGAACGACGTGGCGGCGCTGCCGGTGCTGCTGAACCACCGGTAGGCGGCGACCGCGGGCCCGGCCCGAAAGGCGGGTCGGGCGGCGGTGGGTCCGGGACCCTCGCGGCTGCCGCGGTCGCCGGTCGGCGTGCCCGCGTCCGCGCCACCGGGGGACGGCGCGGGCGGTACGGGAGGCGCGAGGCCCGCAGGGGCGCCGGCGGGTCGGGTCAGCCGACGAGTGCGGGGGTTTGGATGTTGGCGTCGTGTTCGAGGATGCGTTGGTGGAGTTCTTGGAGGCTTCGGCTGGGTTCGAGGCCGAGGTTGTCGATGAGTGTTTCGCGGGTGCGTCGGTAGACGCGGAGGGCGTCGACTTGGCGGCCGCTGCGGTAGAGGGCGAGCATGAATTGGTGGCAGAGGCGTTCGCGTAGGGGTTCGGTGGTGGTGAGTATTTCGAGTTGGGGGGTGATTTCGCGGTGTTTGCCGCAGGTGAGTTGGGCGTCGAGGTGGTCTTCGAGTGCGGTGAGTCGTTCGTCTTCGATGGCGGCGAGTTCTGACCAGTTGGTGCCGGTTTCGACGAGGTCGGCGAGGGCGCGTCCGCGCCAGAGGTTGAGTGCTTGTTGGAGGAGTTGGGCGCCGTGGTGGGGGTTGCCGGTGGTGGTGGCGTGGCGTCCTTCGCGGACGAGTTGGCGGAATTGGTAGAGGTCGATGGTGTCGGTGTTGATGCGGAGTTGGTAGCCGGGTGGGTGGGTGTGGAGTGTGGGGGTGGTGGTGGGGTCGGTGTCGGTGGTGAGGATGCGGCGGATGCCGGAGACGGCGTTTTGGATCATTTTGCGGGCGGTGGGG